>JAVBQX010000154.1:0-9134 GCA_031548645.1 Thermoguttaceae bacterium | reverse complement strand
TCAAAAAGACGAACGTGGCCATTATCAGCGACGTGGCCTACTTTTTGACGAAACTCAACCGCGTGGTCACGCCGCCGGACGCCGACATGGCGCCGTGGCATGGAAAAATTGACGATTGGAAAAAGCGTTTCCCGATGAAATACGAAACCGGCGCCGATCACATCGCGCCGCAACAGGCCATCGAAGCGCTTTGGGATGCGACGAAAAATCGCGAAACGATCATCGCCACCGGCGTGGGACAGCACCAGATGTGGGCGGCCCAGTTTTACAAATTCAAGACGCCGCGCACCCACCTGACGAGCGGCGGACTCGGCACGATGGGCTTCGGTCTCCCCGCCGCGATGGGCGCGAAAGTCGCGAACCCGGACAAACTCGTCGTCAACATCGACGGCGACGGCAGTTTGCAGATGAACATCCAGGAATTCGGCACCTGCTTTTGCGAGAAAATCCCGATCAAGGTTTTGCTGCTCAACAACCAGCACCTCGGGATGGTCATGCAGTGGGAAGACCGCTTTCACGCCTCGAACCGCGGGAACACCTACCTCGGCCCGGTCGACCACCCGGAAGCCTTCGGCAAGGGCGTTGGCATCGGCCCGGACGTGCGTTTCCCCGACTTTTGCATGATCGCCCGCGGTTACGGCTGGGGCTCGCGACTGGTTTCCAAGCCGGAGGAACTCGCCGACGCGATTCGCGAAATGGTCGATTCCGACGGGCCGTTCCTGCTCGACGTCACCGTGCCGTACCAGGAACACGTGCTCCCGATGATCCCCGCCGGCGGTTCGGTGCAGGACATCATTTTGTAAATGTAATGCCGACAGACAGGTAGGGCGGTCTCGCCGAGACCGCCGCGATTTCTTCTCTTTTTTAACAGAAACAGACTTAGTTCCATGCAGGAAAAAATCGAAACGGACAAGGCGCCGAAAGCGATCGGGCCGTACACCCAGGCGATCCGGGCGGGCGGGTTCGTGTTCACTTCGGGCCAAATCGCGCTCGATCCCGTGACGAACGCCGTCGGGGAAACGACCGTCGAGGGGCAAACCGAGCGGGTCATTCTCAACCTGCAAGCCGTGCTCGAAGCGGCCGGAACGTCGCTGGAGAAGGTCGTCAAGACGACCTGTTATCTGCAAAACATGTCTGATTTCGCCGCATTCAACGGGGTTTACGCGAAATATTTCACCGCGAAACCCGCCCGATCCTGCGTCGCGGCCCGTGAACTGCCGAAAGGCGTGCTCGTTGAAATCGACGTCATCGCCGAAGCGTAATACCGAATCCTTTTAGTTTTCCCGAACTTAATGACACGGGAGTCCGTTTCCCAATGCCAATGACGACGGACGAAAACCGACTTGACGCCTTTCGCGGCTGCCTGTTGGGCGGTGCGGTCGGCGATGCGCTCGGGGCGCCCGTCGAATTCATGAAACGCCGGCAGATCGTCATGCGTTTCGGCGAGCCGGGCATTCGCGATTACCCTGAAAATGACGACGGCGTCATCGAAGCCCTGATCACCGACGACACGCAAATGACGCTCTTTACCGCCGAAGGATTGTTCCGGGCGTATATGCGGTGTCGCACGCAAACGGTTCGCGGTTTTTCCGACGCCTTCGTCAACGTGACGGCCCATGCCTATTTGCGTTGGCTGCACACACAGGGCGAAACGAGTCCGCTGCTCGAAACCGACAAGCTCGACGGCTGGTTGATCAAACACCGGGAACTGTTCGCGCATCGTGCGCCGGGCAACACCTGCCTTTCGGCGCTGCGCGACATGCGGCGACATTTCGGCAACCCGCGCGTGGCCTACAACGACAGCAAAGGCTGCGGCGGCGTCATGCGGGTCGCGCCTGTTGGCATGTTTTTCGCATCGGGCAAACAATTCGGCGATCACGCACGCCGGGAACGACTCGCCTTTGAAACGGGCATTCAACTCGCGGCGATCACACACGGGCACCCGACCGGTTATCTGGCCTCGGGAGCGTTCGCCCTGATCGTCATGCTGCTGCTCGAAGGGCAATCGCTCCGACAGGCCGTCCGAACGACCGTCGACCGGCTGGTCGATTATGATCAATACGAAGAAACCTATGAAGCGATCGAAAAGGCGGTTGCCGCCGCGACGAATTCGCCGAACGATTCCGACACACTCGCCGCGCTCGGCGAAGGCTGGGTCGCCGAGGAAGCGTTGGCCATCGCGTTGTACGCGGCTTTGTCGACGGACGAAACGCCGATGTCGCTCGAATCGTACGACAGGAAAGATCAGACGCACCAACAAAACCGTCTCGAACGCGGCATCGTGTTGGCCGTCAATCACAGCGGCGACAGCGACAGCACCGGCGCCATCTGCGGCAACCTGCTCGGCGCGATGTACGGTGAAACGTCGATCCCCCCGCGCTGGCTTGAGCCGCTCGAACTGCGTGAGGTCGTCAGGGAAACGGCCGACGACCTGGCGAACTATGAGACGTGGGGCGTCGGCGAAAACGTCGATCCGGACAAGGAACGTTTTTACCTCGAACGATACCCGGGCTGGTGAAATGACGCACGATTTGATTCGCAATATCCACGCTTCGCCGCTGCAAATGGTCATCGCCGTAACGGGCGGGGGGAGTCTCGCGATCAGCGACCTGCTCACCGAACCGGGTGCGTCGCGCAGCGTGCTTGAGGCGCTCGTGCCTTACGGCGGGGCGGCCCTTTGCGATTTTCTCTCGCACAAGCCGGAACAATTCTGCTCGGAAACGACGGCCCGGCGCATGGCGATGGCGGCTTTCGTCCGGGCGATACGCCATGCGCCGCGGGCGTCGCGAAACGGACTGATCGGCGTCGGCTGCTGTTGTGCGTTGGCCAGCGACCGCCCGAAACGCGGCGAGCATCGCGCCCATTGGGCCGTGCAAAGCGACTCGCAAACGCTTGCCGCGTCCGTCGTTTTTGAAAAAGAGGCACGCACCCGGCTCGAAGAGGAGCGGCTCGTCGCCGATTTGCTGCTTGAGACCGTCGCGGCGCAAGCGGACCGCGTTGATTCGCCGGACGATGCGACGCGGCATGATTTGTCGGAACGATTGCAGCGCCTCGTCAAGCCGAATGAAACGGTTTCGCTGCGAATTGCGACCGCGCCGGAATCGCTGCGGGACGTGCTGTTCGGCGACCGGTCCGCGTGTCGCGTTTTGCCGGGCGATTGGCCGCGAGTTGCGCCGGACGATCAAAGCGAGTTGCCGCGATTTCTCTTTCCCGGTTCGTTCGACCCCATGCACCGGGGACACCGCCGCATGGTCGAAATCGTGCGGGAAAAGTTCGGCCCGGACGTGCAAATCGCCCTTGAAATCGCGGTGCAAAACGTCGACAAGCCGCCGATCGATTTTCTCGACCTGAACGACCGGATCGCTTCCGTCGCCGCAACGCCCGGCATGTCCGACGTGCCGCTTTGGCTGACGCAGTTCCCCCGTTTTGCGGACAAGTCGAATTTCTTTCGCGGGGTCACGTTCGTCGTCGGGACCGATACGCTCAAACGCATTGCGCTGCCGCAATATTACCGCGACGCCATCGCATCGACCGATGCGGCCATCGACCGGCTGCTCGCCAACCGTTGCCGCTTCCTCTGCTTCGCCCGCGGGAACGCCGACGGCGAATTGAAAACGGTCGAAACACTCGACCTGCCCGAAAGCCTGCGCCGTATCGTCGATTTCGTTCCCGCCTCGGAATTTCGCGACGACGTTTCTTCGACGCGACTGCGGTCGAAAAACGCGAATGGCACTTGAAAGCCGGTTCCTGTTTGACCGCTCCATGACTGTCGCGGCTCTGATTTCGGCGGTCAGGCTTTCGCCCCTACATTTTGTCTTTTTTGGACGTCCCCCATTTTTTGTTGAGTTCCTTCTCGAACAGGCCAATGTAACCGACGATTCCGCCAATTCCCGCGACCATGAAGAGAACGTAGGCGAATAAAACGGCCAGTTGCATTTCCGGGAATCTGGCGAGCGGTTCGCGGAGGGCGTACCATTGAATCCAGCCGTAAAAGAACATGTAGAAAAAACACGTCGCGGCCCAACCGAGGTGACGGACTTTCGGCTTTCCGGCGATGAACTTGGCGAAGATCAGGAACCCGAGAATCGTCGCACCGATGATGACGTAACCGGCCCACGGGTTCGGCTGGGCCAAGCCGAAAATGGCCGGCGACGCGGAAACGCCGGAAACCAGGATGCCCATGCCGAGCATGTCGCTGCCGATTCGGGCACGGAGCGTCGCTTTGTCGTTCGGTATTTCCGCTTTGTGAAGCACCACGTCGAAAATATTCGGGATCGTCGGCGGGTATTTTTCCAATCCCTCTTCCGATGCCATTTTCATACCGCGAACATGAAGAAAGATCAAGGCTCCCACCATCGACAGGAAAATTAAAATCGTGGTTCCCAAAAAAACATATTCCATGTACGGCATTGATGCAATGTGAATCACATCTGTTTGGAAGCGATAGATCCACCCCATTCCTATCCAAACGAGAATAAGCATGAAATTAAATTCGTATCGCAGCGACCGCTTGGAAAGCCACGATTTTTCGAGCGGCTTCTTCGGGGCCGGTAAATTTCCGATGTCTTGCTCAATGATTTTCCGCCAATATTTGTTCGAGAGCATCGCGCTGAAAATGATGTTTTCGAAAAACAGGACCGCAAGGAGAACGATCCAGGTCATTTTCGCGGTCACGGGAAGCTGTTCCGTCGAAAAACTCATGACGAAAAAATACGCGCCCATGAGAAAAAACGCGATACCGACATTCAATTGCCCGTGAAAAATAATGAAGCGCCGGCTTCGCACGGTCGGCGAATTGCGGATTTGGCGGAGTGGGCCGGTCATTCCCGCGTAAATGCCGGCAATCGGAACGACGATGGAAACGAACGCGATCCAGATCACGCCGACCAGCCAGGCGAAAATTCCGACGCCCGCCAAGCTTGCCCCTTTGCCGAGAACGCCGCCGCTCCCGGTGGCCACCGTCGCCGTGCTTGCGACGGCTGTTTGTGCGGTCAATACGGCCATCGCCGGAATCGCCGCGAGAACCGCCATCGTGAAACCCGGGCCCGGTCGCAACGTTTCGAGGGCCTGCTCGACCCGCTGTGCCACTTCCGCACGGATTTTGCCGCGTCCGCGACTCAAACGCTGCCGCACGTTCGCTTCGGTCAAGTCGAGCGCCGCCGCGATTTCGCCGATGGTTCGCGATTTCTGGTAATACAGGACGAGCGGCTCGCGATATTGCCCGGGCAATTCCCGGAGGATTTCCCAAACCAGGGCCGCTTGCGACTCGCGGTCGGACGTTTCGGGAACCGCCGCGAGCTGCTCGACCAACTCCGATTGCGCAAGCGGCGTTTTTTGCCGGGCGTTTGTGCGGACCCAGTTTTGCGAAAGATTTCGCGCGATGCCGCACAGCCAGGCCGGAAATTTGGTTTCGTCCCGCAGTTCCTTCAGCTTCAGCCACGCTGTCACGAAGGTTTCCTGCGCCAAATCCTCACTCTGTTGCAGGTTGCCCGTGATGCTGTAGGTCAGCGCACAGACCATGTCCTGATATTGCCGGATGATCTCGCCGAACGCCTCGCGGTCCCCCCGCAGGCTTGCCGCCAAATGTGTCATGCCGCCGCTCATTTTTTGCCTCGATTTTCATTTTTCGCGGTGTTCCTGTGATTGTAACGCAAGCTTCCTGCAAGAAGTGGCAAAATTACCGCATTTGTGACACGAAAAAATTTTTATATAAAGAAAATAATCAAACAATTTTCTTTTTCGTGATTCATAGGCCATTGTCAGGCTTAAGCCAAAATATTTCACTCTTTACATGAAGCAAAAAACCGGCCGCGTTTTGCATTTCGCGAAAAAAACTGTTATAATCAAGGTTTGGGCCGTTCCGGGAACGCAACGCTTTCATCAATAATTTTCGCCTGTGAACGTCAAACATTTCCCCACCATAAAAACTTTGAGGTTTTCCCATGACAAGCAGATTTCTCCCTTCCCGACGTGATTTCATCAAAACGAGCGCCCTTGCCGGCGCGACGGCCATGGCCGGATTGTCCCTTGTGCGCGGGGCCCATGCCGCCGAAGACAATAAATTGCGCATCGGCCTGGTCGGTTGCGGCGGTCGCGGTCGTGGTGCGGCCATTGAAGCGCTCGCGGCCGACCCGAACACCGTTCTTACCGCCATGGGCGACGCCTTCCCGGAAAACGCCACCGCCGCGCTCAAATTGTTCCAGGCCAACGAAGAATACGGCGACCGCGTTCTCGTCACGCCGGAAACGACTTTCGACGGTCTCGAATGCTACAAGAAGGTCATTGAGAATTGCGACGTCGTGCTGCTTTGCGAACCGCCGCACTTCCGCCCGATCTCGTTGAAAGCGGCCATCGACGCCGGCAAACACGTATTCTGCGAAAAACCGGTCGCCGTCGATATTCCCGGCATCAAAAGCGTGCTCGCTTCGGCCAAAAAGGCGAAAGAAAAAGGCCTCAACCTGCTTTCCGGCCTTTGCTGGCGTTACGATCCCGGCGTTGTCGACATCATGAATCGCGTACTCGACGGGCAAATCGGCGACCTCATCAATATCGACGAAACCTACCTGACCAGCCGCCTTTGGCAGCGCAACCGCCGGGAAGGCGATTCGGAAATCAAGTTCCAGGTCCGCAACTGGTACAATTACACCTGGCTGTCGGGCGATTTCAACACGGAGCAGCACATCCACAGTCTCGACAAGGCCGTGTGGGCGAACAAGGATCACGCCCCGATTTCCGCGGTCGGCGTCGGCGGACGCATGTGCCGCGTCGAACAGCCGAAGTACGGCGACATCTGGGACAGTTTCGGCGTCATGTACGAATTCCCCGGCGGCGTGACCTGCCATGCCTATTGCCGACAGATCAACGGCTGCTACAACGACACGAACGATTACATGTACGGCACGAAAGGGAAAGCGACCGTTCTCAGCGGCACCATCGAAGGGGCCAATCCCTACAAGACGACCAAAGGCGGCGGCAACATGTACCAGCTTGAACATGTCGAATTGTTCAAGGCGATCCGTGGCAACCGCGATTACATCAACAACGGCGAATACATGGCCAACAGCACGCTCATGGCCATCATGGGCCGCATGGCCGCCTACACGGGCAAAAAAATCACATTGGACGAAGTCATGCAGGACGAAACCTCGCTTTCGCCCGACGGATACACCTGGGAAAGCACCGCGCCGACGCTCCCCGACGATCAGGGCCGTTACAAAATCGCGCTCCCCGGCGTCAAGGGCGGTTACGGCTATTACGGACAGCAGTTTTAGTTCACCCAAACAAAAGCCGGAATGAAGGCGGTACTCCGCCGTAATGACGGGATAGCGATGTCCGCGTTGGAGTCACAATCCCGTCATTGCGCTGCGCTCCATTCCGGCTTTTGTTTCTTGTTCACACATCCTAATTTTGGTCGATTCCATGAAAATTCATTCTTTTCGCCTCTGCAAAAAACTTGCCTCGTTTGCCTTCGTGTTGATTTGTCTGTTGTCATCGGGTGTTCTATACGCCGATGAGGGAGACGCGATCACTGTAACCTCCGAAAAAACGGTGACGGCGACGGTTGACGTTCGAGACCTTCGATGCGGAATGGACACGACACTGTTAATTCCCGCGTATGACAAAATACTTTTCGGTCAAACCGTCATGACAGGCGAGTCGAATGGTGTTGGAGCAACCGTATTTCCCGTACCGACAAAAGACGGTGTGGTCAGTGAAAGCGAAATGTCGCTTGTTACGCATGTTGTTCCGCCGCAATTGCAAAAGGAAATCGATGCCGTCGAGCCGCCGAAAGGTTTCCGCTTCGAAGATGCCGGGAACAACACCATCGCTTTGTACGAAGGGGACGAGCCGGTTTATCATTATGTATACGATTTGATCACGAACGAAAACGTGCCGGAAAAAGAGACGCGGCGGCGCACGCGGGGGTGTTACATGCACCCGTTATTCGGCGTCAACGGCGAAATTCTCACCGACGATTTTCCTCGCGATCATTACCACCATCACGGCCTGTTCTGGGCCTGGCCGCACGTGCAGATCGGTGCCGAACATCACGATTTTTGGAACGAAACGACCGACCTCGAACAGCGTTTCGTGAAATGGCTCGTCAAAGAGGCCGGCGAACATGGGGCCGTGCTGGCCGTCGAAAACGGCTGGTTCATCGGCGAGCGCAAGGTGATGACCGAACGGGCCTGGTTCCGCTCGTACCGCAAACAGGACGGTTCGCGTTCGCTCGACGTGCAGCTTTTCTTCGTCCCGGAGGAAAAAATCACGCTCCGCGGCGCGGAGGGCAAAAGTTACGGCGGACTGTGCCTGCGTCTCAAACCGGAAGAACGAACCGCCGGTTCGCAGGAAAAACCTTTCGTCAAGATCACCGTGCCGAGCGGCGTCACGAAAGAGGACCTGCCGGAAGAGCGGCTCGAATGGGCTGATTTTGCATCAAAGTTCGACGGGCGCGAAACGGCGAGCGGTGCCGCGATTTTCGTGCCGCCGACGCATCCCGATTACCCGCCGACCTGGTTGGTGCGGCATTACGGCCCGTTGTGCGTCGGCTGGCCCGGCGTGCATGATCACGAATTCGAACCCGGCGTGCCGTTTTCCATCGAATACCGCGTCTGGGTGCATGACAAAGAACTTGACCTCAAGCAACTGACCGACGTTTATAACGCTTATAAATCGGCGGTGAAATTTGAAGGTAGGGCGGTCACGCCGTGACCGCCGCAATCAGAGCCGCGAAGGTGACTGAGCGGTCGAATCGGAAAAACCGCTCCATGACTGTTGCGGCTCTGATTTTTACCCGTCGCTCACGCTCCGGGCTCCGTGTTGATGTTGATTTCGTTGTCATCAGAGAAAAAACCATGAAAAAACAGTGGTACGAATCCTTATTCGAAAATTACGCTCACAAGTACGACCATGAGAATTTCACGCAAGGGACGCTCGGCGAATGCGATTTTCTTGAAAAGGAAATCGGGTTCGACAAGTCGTTGAAAATCCTTGACGTGGGCTGCGGAACGGGGCGTCATGCGATTGAATTGTCGAAACGCGGCTATCATGTCACGGGCGTCGATTTGTCGGAGGCCCAGCTCAAACGGGCGAGGGAAAAGGCCGAAGCCGACAATCTGGCCATTGATTTTCAA
>JAVBQX010000070.1:0-13200 GCA_031548645.1 Thermoguttaceae bacterium | reverse complement strand
ATAAGAGATTATGGCGGAAAAGACGGAACATCAGGACGATCGGCCGGTCGAAACGGCGAAACCGGTCGAGGTTTTCGACACGAACCGGCTGAAAAACCCGTTTCTTGCGGCGGTTCTCGCCTGGCTTTTGCCCGGGCTGGGGCATTGGTATCAGGGCCGCAAGGAAAAGGCGATCCTCTTTTTCGCCTGCATCATGAGCGTCTTCCTGTTCGGCTGCTATCTGGGCAGCGACCGCGAATATGGCCCGGCAAGGGTCGTTTACGCAAAATGGGAGAAAGGGGAAAAACGCCTTTTCTTCATTCCGCAGGCGTTCATCGGCATCGCGGCCATTCCGGCGACCTTGCAGGAAAACCGTGTCCAGCAAGGACTTCCGCCGATGTGGGGCGGTTTCATGGCCCCGCCGAACAGCAATAACGCCATCAAGCCGAAGGACAACCCGACCCTCAATGACCTGTACCAGAAATTGGGCCGCTATTTCGAACTGGGTACGATTTTCACCGTCATTGCCGGTTTCATGAATATTCTCGTTGTGTTCGACGCCATTTCCGGCCCGGTCATCGAAAGCGAAAGCGACGAAAAGAAAAAGAAGAAAAAAGATCAAAAACCCGACCCGGAAGAAAAAAGCTGATTTTCCGCCATGATGCTCGATAAAATCCCGCAATTGTTTTTCGCCCTGCCGCTGATCGTCGCGTTTTCACTGGTTTACCAGGGGACACGCAGCGAAAAGATGCCGATGATCCTGCGCCGCTCCGTCCGCACGATGATCACGCTGACCCTTCTCATGGCGGTCATTCTCGTGATCCTCCAGTGGATGCTTCCCTGAAACGCGGTTTTTCATGCAAGTTTTTCAAAACAAAAACCCTCTCCGGCGGCAAGACGGCGAATCGGAACCGGTCGAAACAAATCCGGTCGATCCCAAATCGAAAAATGTCAAGCCGTGGAGTGTCGGTCGATTTTTTCGCGGTCTGCTGCTGTTGGCGGCGATTCTCCTGCTGTTCGGCGGCGTTATCTACCATTATTCCATATTTTCCTTTTCCTACGGGGAATTCGTACTCATCACGGAACAAAACGAAACCGTGTCCGCCGGAAATGAGGAATACGATTACCAGCGACTTCTGGTGCGCAACCGCTTTCCCTTCGTGCTGACGATGACCGCCCGACTCTGCCGCATCGAGGGCACCGAACAGCCGCCGCGGTTTTCCGTGCTCGACACGCAATATTACAGCTTCAACGGCATCCGCTCGTGGTACACCGGCACGTTTGAAAGTCGTCTGAACATCGTCACCTCCGACGCGGGGCGTTTCGTCGTCACCGACCGCCCCGGCAAGCCGCCGGAACTCATGTCAAGTTCAACGAAGAAAAACAATACGTCGGACTACGTGTCCGTTGACGAACCGCCGACCGAAGCGACTCTTCCGCCCCAGCTCGCCAAATCTCTTGCCAAGGCGATTCGCGAAGGCCAACTGACCCGCGTCTGTGATATTCGCGAAGACCGCAAACCCGGCGGGCGGGAAGTAACATGGTTTTGCACCCTGCCCGGCGACCACCCCGACGAGGTGCTGGTCCTGACGCTGACCCCCCGGGCCAATTACGACTGAGGCTTCCGCAAATTGTCACGGATGGCCTTCAGTTCTTCGGCGGAGACTCCCGGCAGGCTTGCATGGAACAGGTTGCGCGTCTGTGCGTTCGTTTCCCGAGGCAGGCAGAACGACTCATAATTCCTGTTGTAGTCGTATTTTTCGATCTGTTCGATCGCGGCGGAATAATCGGCGATGGCCGCGTCGATTTCCCCGAGCTTTTCATGGGCGTAACCGCGGTTGTATAGGAGATGGGGCAAAGGAATGCGATCCGCGATCCGCGAAAAATCCGCAATCGCGCCGCGATAATCGCCGTGCAGGAACCGCACGCATCCCCGTTCGTTGACAAGCCGTCGCCACTGGTAACTTGTATTTTTCTCATCGATTTCCTTTTCAACGACCGCAATCACCCGGTCGAAACCGTCAATTACCGCCGCCGGCTGAGCGTCGTGACATCGCCACAGCGTGCCAGACATTAGGAGCATTGAAACGCCCCGGTCCTGACTCACTTCCGGTGTCATGCGGAAGGCTTCGCAGAAATAATCAACGCTTTTTCGCACGTCCTGTTCGCTTGGTGTTGAATTGCGGCTGTATCCGATGACTCCGGAAAACCAGTAAAACGACAGTTTCGCCCGGGATTGAAAAAGCAATGCGCCGGACAGGATCAAAATCAACCCTACGGCGTAAACAAGGGCCGTTCTCCTGCCGGTGCGCGATTGTGTTTGCATCCCGCTCCATTTTCGTTTGAGCGACAGGCCGCCGTAAACCAGAATCATGAAAACCGTGAACATAATGAAGAGATTGAAGATGCCGAAGGCGTAAAACTGCGGCCAATCATCCGGCATCTTGAAATAATCCCATACTTTACGATGCATGTGAAAGTGGAAAAACACCCGACCGGCCACGCAAATAATCGCGAACGCACCCGCGACGTTGATTAGCCAGCGAAAGGGGGAGAAACGCGCGCTGAGCATCGCCACGACAAACGATCCGGCGGAAATCAGGAGCAGGGTGCAGCACGTTCCTAGCGGAAAATACAACACATATCTTATCATCGTCAGGAAACCGACCATTGCAGCGACGAGGAACACCCCGAACGAAACGTTCCATTCGATCCAAACCCGCGTCCAGTACGGCGTATCGCGGGTGACGAGCGGCGGTGACGCGGCAAACGATTCTTCGTCTTTCACGATGGCGAGGAAATGGCGGTGGACCTTTCGGAAGACGAGCAGAAAAAGGGAACTCAACAACAGGAGTTGCGTTCCGTAATAGGAAAAATATTTCGACAATTGCCCGAACGTGGAACTGAAATTCTGATCGTGAAACACGGTCTTGCAGAGGTCGAACACGATGAACAGGCAGATCAGCCCGAAATACACGAGAAAGGTGTTGAAACAGTTGCGATAGATTTTTTCGATCCGCCGAAACGAAAACGGCGATTCCTCAAGCGGCAACGGTTTCTTCGGCGTCACGAGTCCGGCGTCTTCACGAACGACAAGGCGGTAACGAAACATCGTCGCAACCGCATGGACGGCGACAAAGATCCAGAAAAAACAGCAAACGATAATGGCAATCACTTCGGTCGTGTAGTAAAACGAACCTCGCCCAAAAATGATGCCGAGTCCATGAAACAATATCGTTCCCAGGGCGACCAGGAAGCACCATGTCGCGAAGAGGAGATGCGCCCACAAGCTGACCAGCACCAGGAAACGTCTTGCCCGAAGCGTCGGAGCGTTGCGAATCGAAAACCAGATGCCGGGCACCGCGCCGACCACCCAAAGTGCATAGGAAACGATCAAACCGAGGGCATAAAGCACCGGCTGCGCGGCGAGCCAGAATGTCGTCGTTCCGAACAAGGTTGCGCCGGGCGTTCCCGATTCCGGCGCGGTGGCCATTCCGGCGGCGGCAATCGTCGATTCCGCGCCAATCACCGTCGCGGCCATCGCTTTTCCGGCCGACGTCATGCCTGCCGCCACCGGCAGTGCCGCGATGACGGCCAGCGAGAACAGTTCGCCCGGCCCGCTGTCGGCGATGCTTCCGGCGACCTGCTTTTCGAGTTCCTTGCGCAAAAATTTTCTCGCGCGGGTCAGCCGCACGTTCAATGCGTTCTCCGAAATTTCAAGAGCCGCGGCGATTTCCGCAATCGATTGGCCGCTTCGATAAAACAACACCAGCGGAATGCGATATTTTTCCGGAATCTTTTCGAGGGCCCCCCAAATCAGGCGATTTTGTTCCTGTTTGGCGAGCAATTCCGCCGGATCGTTTTTGTGTTCGGCGATTTCCTCCGTTTGCGAAACCGGCACGACGCGAACTCTCGGCAGTCGCGTGAGGTGCTGCCGGGCGAGGTTTCTCGCGATGCCGCAAAGCCAGCCGGACAGTTTTTCGATCTCGCGCAGTTCGTCGAGTTTGTGCCACGCGACGAGAAAGGTCTCCTGCGCGATGTCCTCGCTTTTGTGAAAATCGCCGAGAATGCCGAAGGTCACGCCGCTGACGATCCCCTGGTATTGCCGCACGATCCGCCCGAACGCCTCCCGGTCGCCGGAACGGCTTTGTGCGATAAGTTCTCCCACAGCGGGGTAAATGCCGATGGGTTCCATGCTGATTGGCTTTCTGAAAAATGAAACCTTGATTCGATTCTACCCGTCAGTGGGCGGAAATGTGGGATTTCTTACAGGATTTTTCAAAAAAAACAGCAAAAAATGTGGAATCGGCACAATAAAAGCAAAGATGTTATTCAGAAATCGTTTCCAGGATAGTTGAATGTTGCCAGCGTGGGCAACGGTGATAAAATTGAGGTAATAAATATTAGACTTCCGCGTTTGCTTTGCGTCTCCGCGTGAAACAACAAAATCATTACCGGGCCAATGACGACTGATGACAGAGCTTCCCGCGAGCCGCACAACGATTCCGCCGCTGCACATCGGGCCGGTGACGGTCGACCCGCCGGTGCTTTCGGCGCCCATGGCGGGGTTTACGAATCTGGCCTATCGCGAAATTCTGCGCATGCTCGGCGGGGTCGGGCTGATCGCGACCGAAATGGTCAGCGCCCGGTCGTTCGTGTACAAGGAAGCCCGCGGCGAAGAGGCCCCCACGCGACTCTGGGGCATTCGCGACGAAGCGCGGCCGCTGTGCGTGCAAATTTGGGACAATCAGCCTGAAACGCTGGCCTATTTCGCCGGGATGCTGGCCCGGGATTATCGCCCGAGCGTGATTGATCTCAATTTCGGCTGCCCGGCCCCGGCGATTGCGAAACATTCGGCCAGCGGTTCGTGGCTGCTGAAAACGCCGGAGAAAGTCGGAGCCATCGTCGAGCAGGTCGTTCGCGCGGCGGCACCGATTCCCGTGACGGCGAAAATCCGACTCGGCTGGACGCGCGACACGGTCAACGCCGTCGACGTCGCCCAGGCGGTCGAATCGGCGGGCGGCGCGGCCCTGACGGTACACGGTCGCACGGCGCAGGACATGTACCGCGGCACGGCCGACTGGGACGCGATCGGCCGAATAAAAACGCATCTCAAACGCATCCCGCTCATCGGCAACGGCGACATCACGACGCCGGAACAGGCGGTCGAACGGTTGCGGCGCGGATCGGTCGACGGCGTCATGATCGGTCGCGCGGGCCTCGAAAAACCGTGGCTGTTCCGGCAGATCGCAGAGCTGCTTCGCGGCGACATTCCCTCGCCCGAACCGACCCTGCTCGAACAGCGCGACCTGCTGCTGCGGCATTTCGAAATGGTGCGGCACCAGGTCGGCACGGACAAGGCCGTCGTGCTCATGCGGAAATACGCCCCCTGCTATTCGAAAGGCAAACGCGGCGCCCGCCGGTTCCGCACCGCCGTCTGCGGGGTCAAATCCGAAGCCGAATTCCGCCATGTCGTCGGCGAATTGTTCCCCGTCGATGAACCGGAACCCGGGACTGCTTAGTACTACAGCGCAATCCATGATTCGCAAATAATTATAGATCAACAACTTCCATTCTCATTTTATCCACAGATTCACACAGATTTCACAGATGATTTTTTAAAAAATCCTATCTGTGTCTATCTGCGAAATCTGTGGACAAAAAATGGTAATTGGGGACCATGATCTTTTGTTTTGGCGTTATGACATTGCGCTGTCGTATTAGCCGCCGAGCTTGTTCGGCGTTTGTTTGCTCTTGCCACGGGAATCAAATTCCGTCATAATAATATTATTGTGGGGAATTTCCCGTTCTTTCTGAAAAGGAGTGCAAAAATGTCGCGATATGCCGTTATTTGCGCCGTGCTGGGGCTGGTTTTGGCGGGAATGTTTGACCCGGCAGTCCGCGCCGAGGAGCCCGCGCCGGAAACACAGGCAATGCCGGTGCCTAACTTTACGATGCCGGAAGACCTGACGTTTGATCACACGGAATTCGTGTTGCCTGAAGAACTCAGAAAACTTATCGAAGAAAGCGAGATCGGCTCGTCGGCCAAAATCAACACGGCGTGGGCAATCGGCGACACGGAAGCGATACAGTATTTTTCCGGTCAAATCCTGAAAGACGATTTTCCGCAGGACATTCTGCCTCTGCCATGGGCGGAATTTGTCCCCAAAATCTACGGTACGCAATGGCGGGGTGCAGGAATCATCAATGGCGACAAGAGATGGACCGTGATCTCCATTCCGCTCAACTACGATGAACTTTCCTTTGGAAAACGTTTAAGACTCCATTACGATTTTCTCGCCCACCCCATCGGAAAGTATTTTTTTCCCAATGGAAAGGTGCGCATATTTTCAAGAGGCGGTAGCGTTTTTTTCGTCCCGGAAGAGTTTCCGGAAAATTCCGATGCCATCATAAAAAAACTCACGGATATCTGGACCAAGATCGAATCCCACTGTCTTATCGGCGTTTACCACGACTCAAAAACCGATGATGATCATTCCAGGGATTCGCTCGGCAGAGGCGTGATGATCAGGGGATATCGCTGGGAAGAGGAAAATTACACCTTCGTCCTGATCGACGAAGCCGAAGACGGCGGCCCTCTGGCCGCTGCGAGGACGGCACGCATGACCTGCAAGCACCCCATCCGGGTGGGCGGTTTTTATGACGAGGATTCCGCCATTCGTCTCTCGCACCGTTTTTTTCCTGAAGAGGCGGGAATGACGCGGTATTTTTACAATGGCACATCATCGGTGGTTCCTCCGGACCAAAGGAAGGGTGGTGACGAAATCTACTCGCTCAGCATTACGACCGGAATAAAAGCCGATGAGTTTCCAAGTGACATGGAAAAAGTTTTTCAGGCGGGGGATTTTGCTTTCCTCTTTACGAAACAAAAGGAATTGACGCCGGAATACGGCGTTCTTTCCGCCGGGGAAATGGACGCGGTCAATCGCACGTTTTATGATAACCTCCGACCGTTCGTCGAACAAATCGCGGCCAAAATCGCGAGCGGTGGCAAGGACGCGCCCGTTGACCTTTGTGCGAAAGTGGAGGGCCGCGTTCTCTATTTCGCCGTCGGCTTCGCGCCCGGCGAAGAGGATCGGACCGTCGATTGGCGACTTATGGACGCGATCGGTCGTTTTTTCAATCCGCATCTCGCGGATAAATCCGGAACATGGTTGTCAATTCGCGTTGACGATTTACACGCCGTGCAATGGCGGGGTTATGATTTCGCGACCGTGGAGCTTGACGCGGGGACCGACATTGTCAGCATCTGGTTTCGGCTTGTTCTCGTCCAGGGACCGGGTGTCCTGTGCGGGGCCGTGACGCCCGTGTTCGCGAACGTTGCTTACGACGAGATGATTGCCGGGTTGCAAAAAAATCTGGAAGCATCGGAACAAATTTTCGCGGCGGGCGAACCCTGGACCGTTCCGTCGATATTACGGGTGGAAACGGACGAAGGCATTGTTTGCATCACAGGAATCGTCAGCGATTCCGCGGAGGAAAAGTCACTGTTGGTGGAAATGTTTTACAACATCAATCAAACGACCGGCACGTTGGCCGGACTGGCCAAAATGATGACGGGGTTCATGCCCGCACAGAACGAATAGGAAACAATAAGGCAGTCGGTCGATCTCCGAGCGGTCGGAATTGAAAAACTTCATTTTCACCTTATTTTTTTGGCGAGACAACCTCAGTAGCAATGAATCCGTTAAATTATTACCTCATTTACCTTATTTCAAGCCCTTGGGTGAATTAGGGAAATGAGGTTGTGTTTTAGCGGGCAACTTGTGCTACTGAGGTTGTTTTGTTTATGTAAATAGGGTAAAAATGAGGTTTGGTGAGACAGCAAAATGTCTGCGCCGTCCATTTTCAACTACACAATAAAGGAGTCCCCTTGATGAATACCGTGATACCGTCCTTGTCGACGCTTGTTTTTTGCACCCTGTTTTTCGCGGCGGGATGCGTGCCGAATTCCGAACGCGGCGGCACGGAAAAAGCACCGGAAATCGTGCCGGAAAAGAATTCGGCGGACATAGGCGAATGGACGCCGCTTTTCGATGGCAAGTCGCTCGACGGCTGGAAACCGTCCGAATCGCAAAGCACCTGGTCGGTCGTCGACGGGGCGCTCGTTTCCGGCGGGCCGCGCAGCCACCTGTTCTACGACGGGCCGGTGGCCGGGCATGATTTCAGAAACTTCGAGCTGAAACTGCAATTCAAACTCGAAGGGCAGTCGAATTCCGGCCTGTTCTTCCACACGGCGTTTTCCGACGCCGCTTCGCCCCCCAAGGGCTACGAGTTGCAGGTCAACAGCAGCCCGAAGGAAACGCGAAAAACCGGCTCGCTCTTCGCCGTGCGGGGCATTTATGTTGATTTCGCGCCGGACGGACAGTGGGCCGATCTTTGGCTGAAAGTGACCGGGAAACGCGTTCAAATCAAGGTCAACGACGTCCTCATGGCCGATTACGTCGAGCCGGATAACGCGCCGCGCACCCGGAAAGGCCGCCTGCTTTCGAGCGGCACCTTCGCCCTGCAGGCCCACGACCCCGAAACGAAGGTCGCCTATCGCGACATTCAGGTCAAGCCGCTTTCCGTCGACGCGACCGATGAAGGCGACAGTTCCTACATCCCCGACCCGGCGCCGGATTTCGCACGACAGATCGACGAATTCGGATCGCGCAACGTGCCGGTGATCGATTATCACATTCACCTGCGGGGCGGCATGACCGTCGAAAAGGCCGTCATCAGCCAGGCGAAAACCGGCGTCCAGTCAGGCGTGCTTGAAAACGCCGGCGCGGATTGGCCGCTTTCGAATGACGAAAAAATCCGCGAATTCATCGCCGCGGCGGAAACGCTGCCCGTTTACATCGGACTTCAGGTCAACGACCGCGACTGGTTCAAGGCCATCGCGCCGGAACTGATCGCGCGGCTCGATTACGTCCTCGCCGACACGATGATCATGAACGACGAAAACGGCAAGCCGCAGAAACTCTGGCTCGAAGATCAATATGAAATCGCGGACGTCGACGCCTGGCTCGACCGTTATTTCGCGCATTGCATGACCGTGGTCAACGAACCGGTCACAATTCTGGCCAACCCGACCTGGCTGCCGCCGCGGGTCGCCGATCGTTACGACGCGTTCTGGAACGACGAACGCATGACGCAGTTGATTGACGCGGCGGTCCGTAACAAGGTCGCCTTCGAAATTCAGGCCGGTTCCGCGTTCCCGAACGACAAGTTCATTGAACTGGCCAAATCGAAAGGCGCGAAATTCACTATCGGTCGCAACAATCACAACGACAAGCCGATCGACCTGGTCCCGTGTTTCGAAAAAATGCGCAAACACAAGCTCGGCCCCGACGACATGCTGCTCGTCACGCCGAAGACGCGAAACCAATAAAGAAATGCAGAGTGCAGAATGATGAATGCAGAATTCCTAGCCGCTGAACTTGTTCGGCGCACTGCGGCGGTCACGCCGTGACCGCCCTACATTGAATTGACCGATGATTTTTCTTCACGATTCCAAATGGAAAGACAAAGCCGATGAAATATGCGATGTGCAACGAATTGTATGAAGCCTGGTCCTTCGAGCGGGTGTGCGATTACCTGGCCGAACATGGTTACGGCGGCGTCGAAATCGCGCCCTTCACCTTCGCCAAAGACGTACGGACGATCACCGCCGAGCGGCGCGAACGCTTGCGGCAAGTCGCCGAAAAGTCGGGCGTGCAAATCACCGGGCTGCATTGGCTGCTGGCCAAAACGGAAGGCTTTCACCTGACCTCGCCCGACGCGGAAGTCCGCAAGAACACGGCCGAATATTTTGCCGCGCTCATTCAACTGTGCGCCGATTTCAACGGCTCGTATCTGGTGCTCGGTTCGCCGCAACAGCGTAGCCTGCCTCCGGGCGTCACGCGGGAACAGGCCGTCGAACATGCCTGCGAAATCATCGGAAAGCTCGTCCCGCTGCTCGAAAAAGCGAAGGTCATGCTGACCATCGAGCCGCTGACGACCGCCGAAACCGATTTCATCACGACCGCCGCCGAAGGTGTCGAACTCATGAAAAAAATCGACGCGCCGAAGCAGTTCGCGCTGCATCTCGACTGCAAGGCCATGTCGGGCGAATCGGAATCGATCCCCGACCTGATCCGCAAATATCGCCGGGAGATGGCCACCTTTCACGCCAACGATCCGAACCTGCAAGGGCCGGGATTCGGGGAACTCGACTTCGTACCGATCATGGCCGCGCTCCGTGAAATCGAATTCGCCGGCTGGGTCTCGGTCGAAACCTTCGATTGCAGCCCCGGCCCCGAACGCATCACGATCGAAAGCATCGAATACATGAAACGCTGTGAAAAAAACGGAATGTAGAGTGTGTATTGTGGAATTTTTTCATTTGTAGCACAACGTTATCGAAATAAAATTCGGTGTTATGTGAAGTACAGGAATTGCCCGTAGGTGCCTGTATTATAGTTGTCCCATAGGGACATAATATCGGTAGATCGAATGCTCCCCACCAATATTTTACTACCCCGCAGGGGTTGGATATATCGACGCAAGAACAGATTGTGCAACCCTTTCAGGGTTGATGGTTCTTGTCTTGGAGCTTCGTTTTCTACCAATATCTTACCCCTAACGGGGTAATTGGCATACAAAATAAAACGTATCGAAGAATATCTCGATAATATTGCTGTAGAATAAGACAATGACTCACACTTGTTTTCGTTGGATAATATTCTTGCTTTGTTGCATGATTCCTGTGATCTTTGATCATGTCGCGGCGGAAGAACCGTCATTTCGTTTGGCGGATTTGCAATCGCCGCCTGCCGGGGCGTCGCACATGATTGCTCCAAACGAACTGTTGCGTGACGCCGCCGGCAAATCGATTACCGCCATCAAGGATTGGGAGAAAAAGCGGGAGCAACTGCAAGCGGCGTGGATCAAACATCTCGGGCCGATGGCGACCGTGCGAAAAGCCGGCCAGGACTACCCGGCGCCGGAAATTGAGGTATTGGAAGAAGTCGTGATTGACGGGTTTCTTCGCAAGAAAATCCGATACGCGACGGAACCCGGTCAAAAGAGCCGTGCCTACCTGTTGATTCCGGAAAAGACGGAAACGCCAATGCCGGCGATCGTGTTTTTTCATGGGACGAACCCTTTGTCTTATCATCAGGGTCCCGGCGTATTCGGCGTTGACAACAGGGCGACCGCATATCATCTTGCCAAACGCGGATATGTCGTCATTTGTCCGCAAAATTCGATTTGGCCCGAGAGCGACGAAATCCAATTGGATTACCGGCGTGTCACCGAAGAATTTCGCAAACGCAATCCCGAAAACCGGGGCATGGCCCGCATGATTCTCGACGGTCAAATCGCGGTCGATATTCTTGTTTCATTGAAAGAGGTTGACGCGAACCGGATCGGTTGCACCGGCCATTCGCTTGGCGGCAAGCAGGCGTTGTATCTCCCCGCGTTTGATGAACGCGTCGTGTGCAGCGTGAGCAGCGAAGGGGGAATCGGGGTGGAACAATCGAACTGGGAAGCGGACTGGTATCTCGGGCCGGACGTAAAAAAACCGGATTTCCCCCTGAATCACGCGGAAATCGTCGCGATGATCGCCCCGCGACCGTTTCTCGGTCTCGGCGGCGATGCGTCGGACGGCGCGGCAACATGGCCATACATGGAAGCGGCGTTGCCGGTGTATCGATTGTACGGCGAACCGCCGTTGATCGGGTTATTCAATCACAAACAAGGCCATTCCCTGCCGCCCGATGCGGAACAGCTGATGTATGATTGGTTTGATTGTTATCTGGCCAATCGCGGTGTACAAAATCAACAATATTAAAAACAACATAAGTAATTATCTGACTCAACGATCTTTTTTCTCAATCACCACCGTATCCCTCGTCCGTTTCCGGGGTTAATGATAGAATAGCAATTACCTATTTGACGATAACACAGGAACTTGGGAATATTGTGGTGGCGATAAAAAAAGCACCGCGATTCCGACGCTGCTTGCTGCGCCAATGTGTGAAAGTCACGCAAAAGACAAAGCTTTTTGCCATTGGCGATGCAAGCGATTCATCGGACGAGTTCAAATTTTTTTGCAAGCACAATAACGACATGAAAGATCATCATCAAACGACGCGGCGGCAAATGCTTAAAGAATCGGCACTTGGACTCGGCTTGCTCGCCGCGGCCTGTCCGGTGTGCGAGGCCATGCAACGCGGCCGTGGGCAGGGAATGGCTCAGGGCCGGGGCAATCAACAGCCCGTCTATCAACTCGGGCATGGGGAAACGCGAACGTCGCAGGGTCGCGGGGGGCGTCACGGGCAGGGCGAGCCGCTCCGGTTGCGGTCGACCAATCCGGCGGTGCAGGTGAACGTCGACCGTTGCAAGCGTTGCGGCGATTGCAGCGGTTTCTGCCGCGACGTGACCGGCGTTTCAACGCGGCGAGTTCCGCCGGGGGAAGACGCGTGCATTCATTGCGGGCAATGCACCTTCGTGTGCCGCGGCGATCTGGTTTCCGAACAATATCATTATCCGCTCGTCGACAGTGCGCTGAAACGGTCGGACCGGATCGTGATCGCGTCGACTTCTCCGGCGATTCGCGTCGCGCTGGGCGAAATGTTCCGCATGGCGGTCGGCACCAACGTCGAAGGGCGAACCGTCACGGCCCTCAAACGGCGCGGCTTCGATTACGTGCTCGACACGAGTTTCGGCGCCGACGTGACGGTCATGGAAGAGGCGTCCGAACTGCTCGCCCGGATTGAGGCGAAGGAACGCCTGCCCCTGATGACGAGCTGCTGTCCCGCCTGGGTGCGTTTCGCGAAACTGTTCTACCCGGACCTTGTGCCGCATCTCTCGACGGTGAAAAGCCCCGTCATGATTCAGGGCGCGATGGTCAAGAGTTATTTCGCCGAAAAAAACGGGATCGACCCGGCCGCGATTTACCACGTGGCTTTGACACCCTGCACCGCGAAAAAAGCCGAAATTCTGCTGCCCGGAATGAACGCGGCCGGAACCCTGCAAGGCCGTCCGGAACAGCGCGACGTCGACGCGGTGCTGACCTGCCGCGAGACGGGCTACCTGCTCGGCGACGCGGGTATTGGTCTGGCGACGTTGCGCGAAGAAACGCCTTACGACCCGCTGTTGGGCCGGGGAAGCGGCGCCGGCATGATTTTCGGGAACACCGGCGGCGTGACCGAAGCGGCCATGCGAACCGCG
>JAVBQX010000037.1:0-5875 GCA_031548645.1 Thermoguttaceae bacterium | reverse complement strand
CGCAAAACGGTTACCTGGCGTTCTTTGTCCGCTTGGGGTTTTTGCGTGATTTGAGCGAGCAAATTATATCATCATTTTTTTCTTCGGAAATTTCCACAATCGCACAATCAAATTCGGCGGATGCGGCATATCATCAAGCCGTGATTCCTTTGGTCAGTTTCATGAACGCGGTTTCGAGGTTGATTTCGTCTTCCTTGAACGACAGGATTTTGAAGCCGCTTTCGATCAGGCGGGTCGGGAGTTCGCAATAATCGTCGGTCGTTTTGCCCTGTTTGATCGTCACTTCGAGCGTTTTGCCATGCAAAATTTCGATTTTTTCGACGCATTCCTCGGTTTCAAGCGTTTTCGCCGCTTTTTCGATGTCGCCGACCAGTTGCACGAGCAGCACGGGCTGGTCACGCACCTGACGCATCACCTCGGCGACGTCGGCGTTGACGAGCAGTTCGCCGCGCTCGATGATGCCGACCTTGTTGCAAATGTCCGCGAGTTCCGGCAGAATGTGGCTCGAAACCATGATCGTTTTGCCGCGTCCACCGAGCCGTTTCAATAATTCCCGCATCTCGATTCTCGCACGCGGGTCAAGCCCGCTGGCCGGTTCGTCGAGCAGCAGCACCTGCGGATCGTGCAACAACACGCGGGCCAAGCCCAACCGCTGCGTCATGCCGCGCGACAAACTGGTCACGAGCGCCTGACGTTTGTAGTCGAGGTCCACCAAATCGAGCATCTCGTCACAGACTTTTTTGCGTTTTTCCCCCTTGATCCGGTACGCGGCGGCGAAAAATTCGAGGTATTCGATGACTTTCATGTCGTCATAAACGCCGAAAAAGTCGGGCATAAAGCCGATCAGCCGCCGGATTTCCTTCGGGTGGGTGTACACGGACAAGTCGCAAACGTAAGCCTCACCGTATGTTGGCTGCAAAAGCGTCGCCAGCATTTTCATGGTCGTTGTCTTGCCGGAACCGTTCGGACCGATGAATCCGAACAGGTCGCCCTCTTTGAGATCGAGCGATAAGTCTTTGACGGCAAACAACTTGCCGTACTGCTTCGTCAGTTCTTGTGTTTTGATCACGATGCAACCCGCCTGTGTGAGCGATTGATAATTGCTGCAATAATCTATTTTCCGCCGAAAAATATGTCCTTAATACCTAAAGCTTACTCGCAACGGCCCGTTTTGACAAGCGTTTTCCGCCGTGGCGATGCCCGGTTGACGCCGAAATTGCATTTCCGCTCACCATTCCAAGAAAGCAAAAACCCCGTCGCGCGTTGCCGCGTTTCGGGGTCTTTGCCTGCAAAGTAAAAACAGCCGTAAGATAACCAAGGGGATGAAACCTCGGTCGCTTACTTACTCAATCCATCTTGGAGGATCAGAAGGAGTATCTCACTAAAAAATCGATTCGTGTCGTTTCGCCGGGTTCAAGGTCGCGGATCGTGTCGGCCGTCGCGTCATAAACGTGCCAGTCGGTTCGCCACTGGCTGACTTCGAGGCCGGTCAGGAAAGTCTCGTTCCAATTGTAAATCCCGTTGAGAAACAGCACCTGGTTTTTGTCTCGTGCGGTGTATTGGTTGTTGCCGATCGGTGCGCCGCCGATCATGTCCTGCATGCGTTCGACGCAATAGCCGGCGTTCATTTGGAATTTCTTCGTCATCTTGAAATTCAGGTTGGCCCATCCGCCGTAAGCGCCCGCCGATCGGGGATCGAAGGCGTTCGAACCGGGCGAGAAGAGGTCGACTCCCTGTCCGATGCCGGCGAGCAGCGGGGACAGGTTCGTGCCGGTGTACATCTCGGTGGTGAAACGCAGCCGCGAGGTGATCGGGACGTCAACGTCGAGGTTGGCCGACCAGCTTTCATGGCGCCGTGAGTTGATGCCGTAGGCCCTGTAATCGTGCGTCAATTCGCCGACGTGTCCCGAAATGCCGACCGTGTAAGGTTGGTTGTCAGCCCAGGAATTGCGTCCGAACGTGGTCGCGAAACGTCCCTGGATCATGGGCCAGCCGCTGTTGGCGATGTTGACGTTCGAATCGGTCAGGAAGTCGGTCGGCACGTTGTCGCAAACGGCGATTTGCCAGAGCGTTTTGAAATCGCTGTTCCATTTGTGCAGCTTTTCAAGCCGGATTTGCGCCCGGCGGTAGCCGACGTTGCCCGCGTTGGAGCCCGGCACGTAATTGAGGCTTTGCGGAACGAGCGGCGAAATGACGTCCCATTCCTGCCCGATGAGCAGACGCGTGTCTTCGTGCGTGAAATCGACGAAGGCCCTTCTCAGCATGACGCTGCCGCGATTGCGGGTTCCCGCGTAGTTGCTGGCCTGGAAATCGATTTCGACAAGGGCCGAGGTTTCGAGGCAACGACAACGCCAGGGAAGCTTCGGCCCGTCGACCTTCAAACCGAGCCGCGACGATTTCGGGTCGATGTGAAAGCCGGAATGTCCGCCGCCGTCGAGGTCGGGGCTGATCGAGTACAGTGCGAAGTCGCCCCTGACGGTGCGTTCCGACTCGTAGGACGTGCTGACGTTGATGTAACCGTAGGGCGTGATGGTGAAGGGCCCTTTGCGCCCCCACGCGGACGGTGCGGATTTGTCTCGCGCGTTCAAAATTTCGTCGAGCTGTTCCCGCGTGATGTAAAGGTCGCCCGTATCGGTCGAAATTTCGTCGATCTCGTTTTCGGGTTCGGATTGTGGCGTCCGCATGGCGATTCGCAGCGTGTTCCGGTCTTGCGACGTTTGTTCCGCGACGGTTTCCGAAGCGGTGACAACCTGCGGCAGCGCCGGCTGAATATACATCGGCGCGACTTGTTGGTCGTTCGGCGCCGGTGGCGATACGGGCGGCGCATACATGGCCGTCGATTGTTGCGTCATCACCGGCAGGGGTGCGGTCGCTTGATACTGCGGTTGAAGCTGCGATTGCTGCGCCGGTTCCAGTGGCGGCTGAACAGCAAGTTCGAGATTTTGCACGGGGACGCCCGGCGCCGTGTTTTCAATGCCCGGATACGTGTTTTGCAGGTAGGCGGGCGCCGTTGCGATCAATGTTTCCTGCGATGCGGTCGCGGGCGGAGCGTCGGGCCATGTTGCGTTTGACGGCGGTAATGTCGGCGGCATTTCGTTCGACGCGTTCGGCAGCGGCGCGGTGATGGGAACGTAAAACTCGGGAGCGTCAACAATCGCGGCCGACCGTTGCGACATGTAATTATAGGTTTGTATCGTCTGCGTTCCCTGCCCACCGGCGCCGGATTCGTTCGGCGTTTCGTTCGACACAAAACGCGTCGGATACTCTTGCGTCGGAAACGCCGCCGAAGGAATCGCAATTGCAATTGACTCGCCGTCGGATTTGCCGTTTGACGCTTTGTTCGGAGCATTGTCCTTCTGCGGGTCCGGCGATTGCATGTTTTGCGTCACGCTATCGGGCAGGCGAAAATGCAATCTTTTCGGCTCTTGTGCAGTCGGCGTTTGGTTTTCGCCGAATCCGACGGGATTATTCGCGTCGCATACGAACGTGTCGACCTTGCGAACGACCTGATTTTCCTGGTCGAAAAACATGACGCCCTGGCCGCGGAGAGGCTGTTTTCCGCTCGTCATTTCCGCGTCCGAGCCGATGATGTTTAGCTGTTGCACATTTGCGGACGGATTGCGGTCGAGCGTCCCGGAAAAAAGTTCCGCGCCGAAGCAAAGGCCGGTCAGGCAGAAACCGCCGAGCAGGTACAAGGGATATTTCCTGCAAATGCGATTGATGATTTCAAAAATCTTCGACATTTCTCTGCAACTCCGAAAAGCGGAATGACCCGAAAGCAGGGAACGACTTCTACTTTACAAATTTACATCAGTATCGCGACAATCGCTTCCCTGACGCTAATAATCATCGTCCCGACATTCCTCGAAACAGTCACAAACATCAGAAAGTGATGCTGAATTTTCCGACCCCCGGTCGTGCAATCAAAACAACGCGATCAAACGAAAGAAATCGCAATGACGGCACAAGCGTCACGTTTTCACTGACCCGCATATCAGTGACTCAAACAGGCAAAACGTTCGTTGTGCTAGTGGAAAATGGTAAAAAAATTCCGGTCGCGGCAATGTTGTCGCGCGTAGCGGTTTTGCCTGGTGGAGAAAAGAATGCCGTGGAGTTGAAATCCCCTTGCGCGGTATCTGATCATGTTCAACCGCTCCATCACTGTCGCGGCCTTACTCTTTCTCTTGCCTACGATTTGGGCTCTGTTTTGCTGTGCGAAAACATAAAACCGACATAAGCGATAAAATTAGTGCCATTTATCGAACATACCCCTGTTTGCATTTCTTCAATACATAAGATAAAATATATCGTTTTACGAACGAAAATAATGATTCCATATCGCATAACTGACGAAAAATATTGAGTACGTTGTCGCTTTATTAGAACAATGGCAGCCGTACACGGTTGTCACGGAAAACGGCGAATCCGCTTTCCTGTTGGCAATGATGACGACTCTTTTTGATCAAGGGCTTATCTCATGACACGTTATCTCATTTCTATTCTTTTTTTGGCGATCCTGCTATCGAATGTCACATCTCTCCGGGCAAAAGACATTTACGTCAATAACGCCACCGGGCATGACCGCAATCTGGGGCAATCGGGCGACACGGTCGACGGACTGGCCGGTCCCGTCAGGTCGATTTCGCGCGCGATTGAACTTTCCGGCCAGGGGGACTGCATCATCTTGGCCCCGACAGACCGGCCTTACAGGGAAACGATCTGCCTTTTCGGAAAAAAACAAAGCGGCGACGACTTTAACGCATTCACCATCGAGGGAAACGGCGCAATTCTTGACGGCTCTGAAATACTTCCGATTGAAGCGTGGCGTCACGCTTTCGGGAATACGTTTTGTTTCAAGCCGACAAGGTTTACCTATTTTCAGCTTTTTGAAGACGGTCGACCGCTCAAACGGATCGTCGCCGAACCGGGTGCGAAAACGCCGCCCGTTATGAATCCGCTGGAATGGTGCATTTGCAACGGCTTTTTGTACGTCTGCCTCGACAATTTCAAGACCCCGCAGGACTACAAATTCGCTTATTCGGAAAAGATGACCGGCGTGACCATCATGCAGACGAACAACATCCGCATCAACGATCTGGTCGTACAGGGTTACCAGGTGGACGGCATCGCAATCGTCAACAACACGAAAAACGTCGTGCTGGACAACGTCATCGTGCGGGGAAACGGTCGCAACGGCCTGACCGTCGGGGCGGCGTCAACGGTTTCCGTCGGCTATTCGCTGTTCGGGGACAACAACGCCGCGCAAATCGACATGGCCGCGCGGAGCGAACTGCTGCTCTTCCTGTGCGCGTTGAAAGGCTCGGACGAATCGGCAAACCTCCCGGAATCGCTCCGGGTTGCCCAAGCGGCTAAAATCGCCAATAATGACGGTACGCTTCGCCAGATCGGCCCTGACGGCGTCGCGGCGACCGAAACGTCGCAGGAACCCGACATCGCCAACCTTTGGGGCAAACTTGTTCCGGCGTCAACCTATAATCAAACGACAACCACCCCGCCTTCAACATTAACCTCGACCGCCCGAAGCGGCGACGAATCCGCGGCCAGGGAATCAACGCCAATCACGTCGGCCCCGCCACCTGAAACAAATGCGGAAGAGCCAACCTCGCCGGAAACTGAAACCGTTGCGCCGCCGTCCGCAGACAACAACTCCGAAACCGTTGCGCCAACGACTCCCAACAGCTCCGACGAAGTTTCGCCTTTTGATAATTTTGATTTCGGCGACAATCCTTTCGGCGAGTTATGAACGGGACCGCTAATACTACAGCGCAACCCGTCAGGTAGGGCGGGGTGGGGGTGGGGGGGGCGGAGGGGGGGGGGGCCGGGGTGGGGGCCAGTGAGATGGAGCGGGAAAAAC
>JAVBQX010000312.1:0-13400 GCA_031548645.1 Thermoguttaceae bacterium | reverse complement strand
ACGTATTCTTCGGTCAGGTCGGTCGTCCAGTAACGGATGCCCGCGTCGCCGTCGCCGAAGGAAAGGGCGATCGACACTTCGCGATTGTCCCGCATCGACGCAGAAACGGCGTCGGCGTCAAAAGGCCGCGGCGTCCCGTCGCGAAACAGCTCGAAACCGTTGAGCCGCAGGCCGACTTTCGCGATGTCGAACTTGACGCCGCAATATCCGGCGGCGGAAACGATGCGTCCCCAGTTCGGGTCGGCCCCGGCGATGGCCGTTTTGACCAGGGCGTCTTCGGCGATGGTTTTCGCGATGATTTTCGCCGATTCGCGGTCTTTACAGCCGGTCACTTCGAGCGTCACGAGGTGCGAAACGCCCTCGCCGTCACTCGGAATCGCGCGGGCCAATTCGAGGCACACCTCGCCGAAGGCCGCGGCAAAGGCGTCGAAATCGGCCCCCGCAAGCGGCTCGTCGCACGCCGCCCCGTTGGCCAGCAGCAGCACCGTGTCACTCGTGCTCATGTGTCCCTCGACGACGATGCAGTTGAAGGTCTCGTCGACCGTCGCCTTGAGCAGCGATTGGGCCTGTTCCGGGGACAGCGTCGCGTCGGTGAAAACGACGGCGAGCATCGTGGCCATGTTCGGGGCGATCATGGCCGCCCCCTTGCACATGCCGGCGACGGAAACGACCTTGCCGTTGGAAAGGGTCAATCGCCGCGAGGCCGTTTTCGGGTGCGTATCGGTGGTCATCATGCCGCGTGCGGCCCGGTCGAAGGCCGCATCGTCCCCGGCGAGCCGTTCGCCCGCCTTGGCAATGCCTGTCCGAATTTTATCGAGCGGCAGGAATTCGCCGATCACGCCGGTTGACATGACCAGCCCCTGTTCGCGGCTCCCGCCGACCGTCGCGGCGGCCAGCGCGGCCATGTCTTCCGCGTCGCGTACCCCGCGGTCCCCCGTGCAGGCGTTCGCGCAGCCGGAGTTCGTCACGACGGCGCGAAATCCCGTGCCCGGCGTACGCGCGCGGTCGACGCGCACCGGCGCACCGCACAACAGGTTCGACGTGTAAACGCCCGCCGCGACGGCCGGAACATCCGAAACGAGCAGCGAGAGATCAAGCTTTTCCGGGTCGGTTTTAACGCCCGAATAAACACCGGCGAATCGATAACCCTTCGGGAGAAACATGGCAACGTTCCTTGTGTATGTTATGTTGGCGGGAAAAACAGCAAGGTAGGGCGGTCTCGCCGAGACCGCCGCGGGAATCATCGGTTAATTATCAATGCAAACAGCAATTGTCGCAATAAACATATCTTGCGACAAAAAATCGTTCCAGAAACGGCGGTCACGGCGTGACCGCCCTACCTTTGATTTGTGCAAAAACCTTATTTCACCCAGGCTTCAATGTAGCGCGCCAGTTGGTGGAAGTCGCTGCCGACGACGACCGGGCGCTGGTACGCGCGGAGGATCGTGTAATCGATCAGGTCTTCGAAAGGCGCGAAAATCAGTTCGAGGTTCCCCGCAACGGAAACCATGACGGCGTCTTTCGCCGCTTCGCACAGGGCGCGATAGGCCCCGACGCCGAGCTGGCTGCCGAGAATGATGTCGAAGGCCGTCGGGGCGTGGCAGCGGCATTCGTAGCCGAATTGCAGGCCGACCATCTTGCGCGACTTGCCGGTCCGCTTCTTGTATTCGTCCGAAATGAGCCGCCCGAGCCGGCTGGTGTATTTGAGTTGCGAGACGGGGAAATGCCCGAAACTGTCCGGCTTGAGCGAAACGTATTCGTCGTGCGAAAGGCACATGATGATTTCCGAAAGCGGCAGGTACTCGGCGATTCCCTCGGAAACCCCGACGACGAAGCTCATTTTGCCTTCCGCCTCGCGGGCGATCAGCACGTCGACGCAGCGGTCGACCAGATTTTTGACGTCGATGACCTTTCGCATGAGCGGCGTGCCGTCGGCGTTGCGGATGACCTCGCCCGACGCCGGGTCGCGGGTTTCCTCTTCCAATTCCCATTCCTTCGGGATGTCCTCAAGTCCGATGACCATGCTCGCTTCGCCGGCGACCATCGCCCCGTAGGCGAGCCAGGCGGCTTTTCGGCCCATCAACTGGCAGATGTAACCGGTTTGCGTCGCTTCGGAGTCGGCCAGCAGGTTGCGCAGTTCCGAGGCGAGATATTCGACGGCGGTGAAATAGCCGAAGGTGAAATCAATGCCCTGATAATCGTTGTCGATCGTTTTCGGCAGGTGCACGACCCGGATGCGCGGCTCACCGGCCGGCAGTTCATTTTGAATCAACTGGAACTTGGCCGCGGTCGTCAGCGTGTCGTCGCCGCCGATGGAAACGAGGGCGTCAACTCCCAAAGAACGCAGGGCGCGATACACGTTCATGAGCGGTTCGCGTTTTGCGGCGTCCTTGAGGTCTTCCGAATGCTTCAGCGGCTTGCCGGGGTTGGCCCGGGCGGTTCCGATCACGATTCCACGCGAGGAACGCAGCCCTTCGCTGATGTCCTTGTCGAGCCGCATGTAGGCGACGCCTTCTTCGAGTTTGTCGCCCGGCTTGTAATTTTCAAGGTGCGTGTAACCGTTGAGCATGCCGTACACTTCGATGCCCGCCCGGGCGAAACAGAGCGCCGCGCTGCCGATGACCGCGTTGGCCGACGGGGCCGGGCCGCCCGAGAAAAGAATGGCCACCTTTTTGATGTTCGTATTGCTGAGCTTGGGACTGGAAAGGGGAAGAGTCATGGAATATTTCTCCAAAAAACAGGCACGCGGCCAAACAGGGTGAAGCAGTCGATGCAAAAACGCGCCAAGCGGTTGCCGGGGCATGAAAAACGACCGTCAATTATCCCCAAAGTACGTTTTCTGTCAACAGAATCGCCTGCCGGAAAAGCCGCCATCAAAAATGGCAGCCGGAAACGCAGCGTACGAGTGATCTGTGATCACGGAGTGACCGGAGAGAGGAGCCGCAAGGCGGAAAGCACGCCGATCCCCCGAAAGACTTCGAACGGCAAATCGAAAACACTAAATACGCTCACCCAAACGGACACACCCCACACCGGTCACTCCGTTCGCTGTGCTCTCTGCGTTCCCGGCCGCCATTCTTGCCCATTGAAGGGAACGCACAAAATGAACTTTGGCCGGGTACTCACCTGCCGCGGGGCGGTTTGCCGTATTCGACGGCGCCTTTGACCGATCCGAAGCCGGCCTCGGGCGAAACGCGGATGACCTGGCGATTCCCCGCCGCCTGCGACGGCGCACCGATGGCGGTGCCCGACGGCACGAGCAGCATGGGCGATTCGTTTTTCGCCTTGCCCTGCTGCTTTTTCAGGTCGGCGTCCCGAGTGTTGGCCGCGACCGTATCGATGAGTACGTCCCGGCTTTGCGTTTGGTAAAGATTTCGCGAGACCTCGCCCGCGTATTGAACCCGGGACGCCTCTTCCAGCAACGCGGCCAGTTCGGCGTCGTCGATCGACTCGGTGCGGTGGCCGTCGTTCAGTTCAAAGCGGACCAAGGCCATGCCGTTTTCGTCGAGCGCCACATATTTCGTTTCCTTCGTCATGCGGTCGGTCCCGTAATGCGTGTACACGGTCACGCTCACGCGGTTGGCGGCGACGTTGCCCCAGACGCGTTCGACGAGCACCTCATAGGAGCCGCTGAATCCGACGGGACAGGCGTAACTGCCGCGTTTGATGCCCTGCTGTCCCGCGGCAAGCCGGTTTTTTCCGAGTACGCCGCCGGCGAAGGTCCGCGGACTGCCGAACCAGCAGATTGTATTGGCCGGCTCCTTGACCGCGATGTCGACTTCGGCGTCGCCGGTGTATTCGAATCGCACGACGCAATCACACTGCAAGGCTTGGTTCAGGGCTTTTTCATATTCGTCGGCTTCCCGGTCGCGGTTTTCGGCCCGCATTTTGGCGATCAAACCGTTGGCCAGATTCGAACCGCGTTGCCAGATTTCCTCCATTTCCGAGCCGCTCCACGATTCCGCCGCGATGCCGAGGGTCAGTTCCTTCATGGCCTTTTCATCGTTGAGATTGTGAGCGAGACGGAGCGCGTTGCGGTACGCCTCGGCGAATTGCGGGGCCATTCGGCACGTTTCGCAATAGAATTGCAGCGCACGCCGGTCGGAGCCCATCCGTTCCAACAGGCGTCCCAACTCGAAACGTTCGCCCGGCGACGCGAGAAAAGGCGCCGACGAAAGAACCGCCCGTTCGCGTTCCCTGACCGGGGCCTGGTCCATTTCGAGCGTCAGGTTCAAGGCGACGTGCATCCACGGTTTCGCACGATCGTTACGGATGGCCGCGTACAACAGATCGACCGCCGCACGATATTTTTTCGCGTCAATCAGGGATTTAACGGTCTCTGATAAGAGGTCGTCCGAAATGTCGTTCGCGGCGAAAAGGGAATCCAGAACCCGGCCGACGTCTTTTCCGTCGAACAGATTCCGGTCAATGGTTTTCAGGGTGGGCTTCAGCGAGTCGTTTTTTTTTGCGGGCTGATCATCCGCTGGGCTTCGTCGTCGATGACGGAATAAGCGCGACCGCCGTCATTCGGCGAATACAGCAAACCGCGCTGGCTCATGTTTTGGTAGTAGTTGTAGCGCAACAGGCTTTCGTAGTTCGGCTGGGAAACGTTGTAATAACCGCCGCCACCGCCGCCACCATAGCCGCCGCGACCACCGCCGCCACGACTACCGCCGCCGCCATAACCGCCACCGCCGCCACGGCTTCCACCGCCACCGTAACCGCCGCCGCCACTGTTGCCGTAACCGCCACCGCCACCGCCGCCATATCCACCGCCGCCACCGCCGCTCATGATCGGCACGACAAGATCGCCGACGGGATAGGCACGAATTTCAAGCGTCTTTTCCGCAATCGCCTTGGGCACGATTTTCAAAACCTCGTTCTGCACCGTGTACGACGTGTCATCCAACTGCTGCAAAACAAGCTTCAGGGCATTTCTGAATACTATCCCTGTCACGTTCAATGTGATCGGCGTATCCGACGGGTTTTGCATTTCGCCTTCATTTTCAAAGCTCTTCCCATCGATAATGATGTCGATGCCGAATTCGCTTTTCCAAGTATCCACGACATCGGAAAACGCCATGTCTTCGACATTGATATCCGTTTCCTGATCCAGCACTTTATAAATTTTTTCTTCTTTAGGTGTTCGCGAAACGAGGCTCATCACTTCGTAGTGATCTTTCCGGTATTCGGTCAGGAGGGCCCAGACTTCCGGGTCGGGATAGACCAGCGGCGTGTTGTCCGGGAGAACGACGTTCGTTTCGTGAATGCTGAGCGTCACGCCGACCATGGCCCGCGAACGCAGGTCCTTCAGGCGATCATAGGACGAAAGCGTGTGATTCCATTCGGCGGCCAGCGAACCGAGCAACGGAGCCGTGGCCATGTGGGCGATCGGTTTGACGCTCTCGGCCGTATCTTTCGCGTTTTGAAAATCGCGGGCGTTCATCAGCGAAGTGAAACGCTCCATGACCGCCTTGAGCCGCGCCGAGTCCTGTTCCACGCGATTTTCCGCAAGTAATCGCTCCTGGATCGCGGCCAGTTTCGTCTGCTGTTCCTGGAACTTCAGCTCCTTGTGGAAAGCCTGGCGTGAGGCTTCACGGGCCTTGTTTTCCAGTTGCCCGATCATTTTCTGGCGAACGTTCGCCGAAAGTCCGCCCGTCTGTTTGACGAGTTGTTTCGTGTTTTCAACGACTTGCTGCGCCCCCTGGGGATCGGTCGCCATCTGTTTGTCCGCCTGGGCCAGGGCCACGGTCACTTCCTTCGTCATCTGGGCGTCGAGCATCGAAAGCGTGTCGCCCACCTTGTCGATGAACGGCTTTTCCGTTGCGACGACCGGATAAACGTCATTAATGATTGATTGTTTGAGGGCGTCCTTGCGTTCGGCCTGTTCGCCGGAACTGAGGGTCTTCGTCCGCGTATCAAAAAACGATTCCTCCAGCCCCATGTCGTCGAGCAGGGCTCGCTGTTCGGTCCGCTGCGACGAAGCCAAATCGGTCATCGGGCTGGCAAGTTGATCGGCGATATACACATTCTTTTCCATGTCGAGATATCCGCGACCGGCCAGGGTCAGCGAGGCGCCTTCGTCGCCCGACGCGTTTTCCACCAGCGCCCCGAGATAGGCGTTGGTCGTTTCCGACGGTTTGGCCGTCACGTCCCAGGCGCAAAGACCATCGGCCAGTTCTTTCGTCTCCAGGACAAGTTGCACCGTGGCCTTGGGCAAATCGGCATCGGTTTTTCCGATCAAAAAGGTTTCACGATCCGAACGGACCGGCGGAAATGCCTTGGGGAGCAATTCCACGTTGTCATCGAACCAGTTGCCGACCGAGGCGACCCAGAACACGGGCGTCGTCAGGACGGTCGCCAGGTCTTCGCCCATTTGATCGGGTTTCAGGATGGTTTCCGGAACGACTTGGCCGCCGGTCTGGTAGGCGATTTGGCCAAGGCGGTTGTAATCAATGTTGTTTCCCACGGCGAGGAAATTGACGGGAATCTGCTTCGACCGGAAGGTCAACAGGGTTTCTGCCAGATTGTCTTCCACCGCCTGCAGGTTGGCGTCGCTGTTGCCGTTTCCGATCAAAAGCACCACTTGCGTCGCCGGGCTGTCCTGGTTAAAAGCTTTCTCCGCGTTCGTGAGCGCCGCCATGAGATCGCCGGCTCCGCCCGGGGTCGCGGCTTCCAGCGATTGCACGGCCGTTTCAATCGCCGCGTCATTGACGGGAATGAATTCGTCCGTCAGGGCTTGCGTTTCGACATCCGACGTAAAGAGCCGAACGCTCGCATTCTCCGGAAGCGCGGCAATGGTCTGTCGTACGGCCTGAATTGAAGTGGTCCTGAATTGTCCCGTCTGCGTACTCGACGTATCGACGACGATCGCGATTTCGTACGCTTCCGGCTGCAAATCGGCAGGCAACTGATCAGCCTGCAAGCCAACGGCGAAATAGGTCGTTCCGGCGTCGTTTCGGAAGGTTTCAATCAAGGTCTGATCTTCCGCCCGGATTGCCGTCGGCAGGATCATGATTGCGACGAGAATCGCAACAAAACACAGGAAAAAGTGGCGGTTTTTCATATACTCCTCACAGGAAAAATCAGTCTGTCGCTTGGAAGTCAGCCTGGAGACAAGAGTTCTGTCCGTTTCAATGATAAGTTTTCAACTATCCATTATCCAGGGAAATGATCCCTGAAAGCTCAATGATAATCAGCCCGAGGGCGCATTACCAGAGTAATTTACGTAAAATCTCAAGTCCTCTACATTAGCAATTTTAGCCAGTGTCATCTATTTCTCAACAAAAAAATTCCCGATTGCAGCATTTCTCCCGAAAAAGCGCGGAATCGAGCTGCTGTTACCTGTCGAAATCCCTCATGAAACAAGGAAGAGCTGCATGGCAATGATAAATTTATCATTTTTGATGATTTTCATGGTAACAATTGCGGAATTTGACGCTTTGCTGATTTTTCCTTTGAGAAGCGTGTTCAGATGTGACGATTTCATCAATAATTATGTGTATTTTTGTTTACATATTGACAAACGTACCGAATCACGATCAGGATAAAAACTGCCGGACTACAATATTGATTTGCGTGTGACTTAATGCGTAACCCATGACATTGCAGTTGGTTATATTCCGATGACAGAAAAATTTCCACACGACAACGAGTTCCAGTCCCCGCGGGATATTTTTGACGAATCATCCGCCCTGCTCAATGAGTTGGCGAAAATTCGCCGGGAAATCGAACAAGATTCCATGTCGTCGCAGAAGAATCATCTCAGCAGCGACCTGGCTCGTGGAAACTCCGCACAAAAAGATGGACGCCAACCATCAATGCCGATTTCACCAAATGGCACAAGCGATATTGGCAATTCATATACACCTGATTCCTTGCGTCAATATTATCGCTTTGATTTTGAACACACGGAACGCACGGATACGGAATATTCGAATAATGAACCAGAAAACACTTTCTGGGAACGACCGCGACAAACGGAAAAGCCAAAATATCGATCTGAAATCAATTTCAACGAGTTGCCAAATTCTCGCGACGACAAGAAGTTGTTGTATTCCCCTGAACTGGAAAAGCCAACTCGGAATCAAATAAAGAATTCTCCGCCGGTACGACCGCAACGCCAGAAACCACAAACTTCGATTATCAAAGAAAATCAAAAAAATTATGATGACCCGCCGGTTGTGATTCCGATCCGACAACCCGGCACACAAAATTTCGCGCGAAATACGAATGCCGCCGACAAAATTCCGTCAACTCGGTGTCCGGTTTTTTCTGAAATTGACGCGAACCGTGCGGAATATATCGACCTTTCCGCGCTTCCGTGGCGGTTTTTCAGCCAGTATGAAAACGAAACCTTCGTCAAAATGGCGGGCAACGCAAGTAATTTGTCACTTTTTATCGGCTGGGGAGCGATCGCCTGCGGTGTGATGATTTTTGTGCGCAGTTTTTTCGTCAGTTCGATGATTTGGCTCAGTTACGGCCTGCCGATTCTCTCGCTGGGGGCCGTCTGCCTGTTCATGGGAATACTCTTGAGCATCCTCTCGGAAAAAATGCAGCAGATCAACGAACTGAAGCAGACGCTGACGAAACACCGGATTCTCAACCCATCACGTCAAAAGTTCGATCCCCCGCATGAGGCCCACCTTCGCGGACATGGCGGAACGCACGGTTCGGTTGAAAAAACGCTCGAAAAAAACCAGCAGATGCCGCCAGAGCCGCCGCCTTCGATCAACTCGCATGACCACGGTGCAAGCGCCCCGATGCACACCCATCAAAACGAAAACGCCGAACTGGAAGACGTCTATGATCGCCTCCTGAAACTGCGTTCGGACGTCAACGAGTTGATTGACGAGTGCGAACATCCGGAGTCGTGACGCAATATATTGCCGCCTTGGGCGGGGTAGGGCTTTTCTGAAAAATCGTTATACTGTTCTCCGTTTACAATCGTAATCGTAAACGTCTCCAACGAATTTGTCAATTTTCATCACCACGAAGCTCACGAAGAACCACGAAGGGGAATTACGGAAAGCGGGCATTGAAAATTTCAATACGTCTACTTGTCGGGATTTCCATTTTTTTGTGACATCTTCGTGGTAAAAAAATTGACGGTTGCCGCCCCATGTCTCATCACTTCTCACAATTGAAAAACGAAATTTCGCGGATCATGATGGCCGACCGCTTCCGGTTGCGCAATCGGCTCAGGCAACTGGAGCAGGAATCGCTCAAGGGGCACGACGTCACCGCGCGGCGTGAGACGCTCGAAAACGACATCGCCGTTTCGTATCAAAAAGTCGAGCAGCGGCGCAAGCATTGGCCGAAACTCACGTTTGACGAATCGCTGCCGATCAACGAACGTCGGGCGGAGATCGCGGAGATCATCAAAGCGAATCAGGTCGTCGTCATCTGCGGGGAAACCGGTTCCGGGAAGTCGACGCAATTGCCGAAAATCTGTCTCGACATCGGGCGCGGTTTGCACGGGGTGATCGGGCACACGCAACCGCGACGCATCGCCGCCCGTTCGGTCGCGGCACGCATCGCCGACGAAATCGGCACGCCGCTCGGGCAGCACGTCGGTTACAAGGTCCGGTTCGCGGATCAAACGTCCCCCAACACGCTGGTCAAACTGATGACCGACGGCATTTTGCTCGCGGAATCGCAGAACGACAAATTTTTCGAGCAATACGACACGATCATCATCGACGAAGCGCATGAGCGTTCGCTGAACATTGATTTTCTGCTCGGCATGATGCGGCGGTTGCTCAAACAGCGTCGCGACCTCAAATTGATCATCACGTCGGCAACCATCGACGCTGCGCGTTTCGCCGAGCATTTTACGATCGGCGAAAAGAGCGTGCCCGTGATTGAAGTCTCGGGCCGCACGTATCCGATTGACGTGCGTTATCGCCCGATGGTGCCGGAGGACGTTGATGATTCCCAAGACAACGACGCGGACCCGTTGCGTGCGGTTTTGAAAGCCGTTGACGAATTGGCCGCGCAGGGGTCCGGCGACATGCTCGTCTTCATGCCGACGGAACGTGACATTCTTGAAACGGCGAAACTGTTGCGTTCGCACACGATTCCCGGTGACCCGCAACGCAAAACGGAGATATTGCCGCTGTACGCGCGGCTGCCGATCGAACAGCAGCAGCGGATTTTCAAAACCTCGGCGCACCGCCGCATCGTGATCGCGACCAACGTCGCGGAATCGTCGCTCACCGTGCCGGGCATTCGTTACGTCATCGACACCGGCACGGCGCGGTTGAGCCGCTATTCGGCGCGATCGCGGACGCAGCGGTTGCCGATCGAACCGATTTCGCGTGCCTCGGCCGATCAACGGGCCGGTCGTTGCGGACGTGTCGGCCCGGGCATTTGCGTGCGCTTGTACGCGGCGTCGGATTACGCCAAACGCGACCGTTACACGACGCCGGAAATTCAACGCACGAATCTCGCGTCGGTCATTTTGCAGACGAAATCGCTCAATCTTGGCGCCGTCGAAAAATTCCCGTTCATCGACCCGCCCCGTTCGGCGGCGATTGCGGACGGTTACAAAACGCTGCACGAAATCGGCGCGATTGACGAAAAACAAAATTTGACCGCCATCGGCCGACAATTGAGCAAACTGCCCGTCGACCCGCGCATTGGTCGCATGATTCTTGCGGCGGGCGAAAACGACGCGCTGCGCGAGATGCTCGTCATTGCGGCCGCGCTCGAAATTCAGGACCCGCGCGAGCGACCACACGAATTGCAGGAAAAAGCGGACGCGGCGCATCGGCAATTTCTTGACCCACAATCCGATTTTTTTGCATACCTCAACATCTGGGAATTTTATCATGGGTTGAAGGAAAAACTCTCGCAAAACCAGCTCCGCAAAGCGTGCATGCAAAACTTTTTGTCCTACAACCGCATGCGCGAATGGTCGGACATTCATTTGCAACTCAAACGCCTGTTGCAGGAAACCGGAATCAACGCGAAGCAACTCAAGCCTCATGCCTCCGGCCTCAAGCCTGATCAGTATGACGGTTTGCATCGTTCAATTTTGACGGGAATGTTGTCGGGTATTGCGCAGCGGGACCAGAAATACGAGTACAACGTGACCGGCGGCGGCAAGTTTTTTCTCTGGCCCGGCAGCGGGTTGTCAACAAAAGCACAATCAACCGGAGCCCGAAGCGTAAGCGAGGGACAAGAAGAGGAAACCGATATAAAATCGCAAAAAAACGCGATTCCCAAACCGAATTGGATCGTCGCGACGGAACGGGTCGAGACGACGCGGAAATATTTGCGAACGGTCGCGCGGATTGAACCGGATTGGGTCGAGCCGCTCGCGTCGCATCTGGTCAACCGTCAATACATCGAGCCGCACTGGTCGCCGGAAACCGGTTACGTCAACGCTTACGAAAAAGTGTCGCTGTTCGGGCTGACCATCGTGCCGCGACGCCGCGTCAATTTCGGGCCGATCAACCCGGCGGAAGCCCGCGAACTGTTCCTCAACGGAGCGCTTGTCGACGGGTTGCTCGAAACGAAGCTCGATTTTTTCAAGCATAACCAAAACATTCGCGAAGAGGCGAAAGCGTTGCAGGCGAAATTGCGGCGGCATGATTTTCTGCTCGGCACCTGGGCGATTTACGATTTTTATCAAGCCCGAATACCCGAAACGGTGTACGACCGCCCGACGCTCGAACGATGGTATAAGACGCTTGACAACAACGGGCGGCGTCAACTATTGATGACGCTCGGCGACGTCGCACGGGAAGAGATCGACGAAACGACCGCGGCACAATACCCGAACACGCTGACGACCTTGCACGGCACGGAAGCGGCGATTGAGTATCGTTTCAAGCCGGGGGAAGCGGACGACGGGCTGACGGTCGTGGTGCCGCTCGAAGGGTTGCGGGAAATCGAGCCGTCGCAATTGGGTTGGCTCGTGCCGGGCTTGCTCGAACAGAAAGTCGAGGCGATGTTGCGGGCGTTGCCCAAAGCGTTGCGGCGGCCGCTGGTGCCGATTCCCGACACGGCGAAGTTGATCGCTTCGCAATTGCGGTTCGGCGAAGGTTCGATCGAGGAAAGCGTCGCGCAACATGTCAGCCGCATCGCCGGCGAGCGGGTCACGATGGCCGATTTCGCGGCGGAACGGCTGCCGGACGAGCTGGTGATGAACATTCGCGTCGTCGGCAACGACGGCAAACAGATCACCGAAGGGCGGCAGCTCGACCAAATGCGCAAGGAACTCGGCGTGCAGGCGGCGGCTTCGGTCGCGGCGATTGACGACCCGAAATGGAGCCGCGAAAATGTGGCGAGTTGGGATTTCGGCGATTTTCCCGAGACGGTCGAAGTGGTGCGACGCGGCATGAAGATCACGGCGTATCCGACGCTGGTCGATCATCGCGAAAATATCTCGCTGCGGTTGACGAATTCGCCGGACCAATCGTTGCGGCAGTCGCGACTCGGCGTGTTGCGGCTGTTTCAACTCGCGAATCGCAAGGAACTCAAAACGCAGGCCCAATGGTTGCCGGGGTTCGAAAAACTGAAGGTGCTAGCGCAGGGTTTGCCGGAATTCGATTTGAAACGCGATGTCGCCGATCTGCTCGCCTCGCGGGCGCTCGAACTTGACGAAAAACCGTTGCCGCGTTCGGAGGGCGGGTTCAACGCCCGCGTGCAACAGGGAAAAAACCGCATCGGGCTCGCCGTGCAGGAGGTGACGCGATTGATGACGCCGCTGCTCGAAAATTTTCAACAGGTGCGGCTTGTCGTCGAGCAACACAAAAAATCGCGTTTTCAAATGACGATGGCCGACATCAAATCGCAGGTCAACCGGCTGCTGACGCCCGGCTTTTTGACGGCGACCGATTGGCAATGGCTGCGGGAATATCCCCGATATTTGAAGGCGATCGTGCAACGCATTGAGCGACTCAAAAGCGGCGGGGAATCGCAAGACATTGCGGCGACGCAGGAACTTTCCCGCTGGTGGTCGCGTTACGAGGAACGGCTCGCGCTGCACGAAACGATGGGCATTTGCGACGCGGAACTCGAAACGTTCCGCTGGATGCTCGAAGAATATCGCGTGTCGTTGTTCGCCCAAAAACTTGGCACGTCGATCAAAGTGTCCGGTGCGAGACTCGAAAAGCAGTTCGAAAAAACGCGGGCGTGACTGTTCATTCTCATGTGCAATTCAATGACACGAAATATGATGATGCACATCACTAACATGAAATTCGCTCACAAAACGACATGAAAAAATTACACGGCTTTGTGATTTTTTTGGGATTTGGGCGGTTTGTGTTACCATTACTTGACGATATGATTGTTGTGTGGTAACTTATTGCCACAGTGCTTCTTGTAGCATCTTCCCCAACCCGTTCAAAGGACTTGCTCATGTAACGCTAAGTTATTGTAAGGAAAGA
>JAVBQX010000229.1:0-30954 GCA_031548645.1 Thermoguttaceae bacterium | reverse complement strand
ATTATTGTATCGGAAGCCGTCATTTTGCCTATACGCCGCCGGTGGGACGATTTTTTCGTTTACAGATTTTTCGTAACGTGTTATACTTCATAATATATATGTCCGCTGCTGTTGTACAGTTTTGTTGCTCGCGGAGAACCTTGGAGCCCGTGTTTTTGCCCCTGCAGGGTGTTCGGGCTCAATTCAATTGACGGTTTTTCGGACACAGGTGAAATCAACCCAAAATAATCATGGCAAAAACCACTTCGACGCGATTGCGAACCCAGATCATTTGTCCGCACTGCTGGCATGTTTTTACGCCGGACCAGGTGCTTTGGATTTCGGAGTCGCCCGACCTGCTGGGGGACAGCCGGCTTGGCGAACTGGCCCAGCAGCGTTTCCTGCCGCACCGCTTCGACATCAAGTCGAACGCGATCGACGCCGAAGGTTTCGCCTGCATGAAACTGGCCTGTCCCCATTGCCACCTGATCATCCCGCGCACGCTGTTCGAGATGCCGCTGTTCTTCCTTTCGATCGTCGGCGCTCCCGCGGCGGGCAAGTCGTATTACCTGGCGTCGATGTCCTGGCAGCTTCGCAAAACATTGCCGAAGCATTTCCAGTATAATATTTCGGACACCCTGCCCGAGATGAACCACCGCCTGCACCAGTACGAGTCGCAGCAGTTTTTCGAGACCGGCGAAAACCGCATCGTCGCCATCGAAAAGACCGAGGTTTACAGCGAAACGAACAACCGGGTGATCGTCAACGGGCAGGAAATCGCGTACCCGCAGCCGTTCCTGTTTTCGCTGAGCCCGACCCGGGCCCACGCCCATTACCGCTATCGCGAACAGTTGCAGCAGATTTTGTGCCTTTACGACAACGCGGGCGAAAGCTACCTGCCCGGCGAAGACAAAGCCCTCCTGCCGCTGACGCACCACCTTTCGCGCTCACGGGCGATCCTCTTTTTGTACGATCCGACGCAGGACCCGCGCTTTCGCAAAGCCTCGCGCGGCAAGACGGACGACCCGCAGATGAACGACGGCGTCAATGGCAGCGCGATCCGCCGTACGCAGGTTCGTCAGGAGCTGATCCTGTCCGAGATGACCCACCGCGTCCGCACGCACCTGGGGTTATCGAGTGACTTGCAGGAAAACGCCCCGCCGCTGATCGTCGTCATCACCAAGGCCGACTCCTGGTCGCATTTGCTGGGTCATCCCAAATTCGACCCGCCCTGGCGACCGGTCGGGCTCGACGATTCCTATTGCGCGCTCGACATGCCGGCGGTGTTGCGAATGTCGGCCAAATGCCGGAAATTGCTGGCCGAAATGGTGCCCGAGTTCGTCGGCAGCGCCGAGCAGTTGACGAAGAACGTACTTTACATTCCGGTCAGCGCCACGGGCATCGCCCCGACGGTCAACCCGGACACCGGGGCGCTCGGCTTCCGCCCCGACGACCTCCGCCCCTTCTGGGTCGAAGTGCCGATCCTCTGTTCGTTGACCCTGCAAACCCGCGGCATGATCCCGCAACTCCGGCGCCGCGATTGACGTCGTCCGGGAACCGGCGATTTAGTATTGCCGTCGCATTCCCCATCAATGATCGCCAAAGACGAAAAGGACGGACATTGTCATTATTACATATTCCCGCAGATCGTTTTTCCGATTGGTTGGCGGACGCCTCGCAACATAAAGGGGACGTTGTCGTCGCGATCGTCGAGCGCGTTCTCGTCGAAGCCGCGAAGGTCGGGTGCAGCGACGTGCATTTTCAGCCGGGCAAAGACGGCGTCGAAGTGCGATTCCGGCTCGACGGCGTGTTGCATCTCATCGGGATTCTGCCGGCGGAACACGCGGCGCAAATCGCGGCCCGGCTCAAGGTGCTGGCCAATCTTTTGACCTACAAAATCGACGTCCCGCAGGAAGGCCGCGTCCGATCGGGGCAGATTCCCGGCGTCAACAAGGAAATGCGGATCAGTTCCGTTTCGACTTTGTACGGCGAACGTGTCGTGGTTCGATTTTTTTCGGAGGAATGCCGGTATCATTACCCGGACGAACTCGGGCTGCCGCCCGATGTTTTAGATGGAATATTGCGTGCGGTCCGAAAAAACAGCGGGGCGATTCTCCTGTGCGGTCCCGCCGGAAGCGGCAAAACGACGACGGCGTATGCGTTGCTTCGCGAACTGGCCGATCACGGGGAAACGGTGCGAAGCATCGTAACGCTCGAAGACCCGATCGAACACGCGCTGGAACGCATCGCGCAGATTGAGGTCTCCCCCAAAAATCCGCTCTCGCTGAACGAGATGATCAAATACATGATGCGGCAGGACCCCGAGGTGCTGTTCGTCGGGGAAATACGCGACCGGGCGACGGCGGAGGCCGCGATGCAGGCGGCGCTCACCGGACACCTATTGATCACGACGTTTCACGCCGGCAGCGCCGCCGGCGCGGTGGGGCGGCTTTGCGAAATCGGGCTGGAACCGTTCGTGCTTCGCAGTGGAATTTCCTGCGTATTATGTCAGCGTCTGGTGCGGCGGTTGTGCCCCGAATGCGCCGACGTCCGGAAAGAACCGCTGTCATTGACGATTGATCAAACGCCGTATGACTTGACGCATTACGCCTCGCCGAAAGGTTGCGAACGTTGCGGCGGCACCGGTTATTCGGGACGCCTGTTGCTCGCGGAGACCTTGCCGCTGGATAATGACGACGTCATGCTCGCCGTGCTTGACCGCCGGGACACGCAGGCCATCGGACGAATCGCCGCCGAACACGGCATGATTCCCATGCGCGACCGCGCAATGACGCTTGTCGAATCGCATCTCACCTCGCCGCACGAAATCCGGCGCGTGTTCGGGTAAGATCGTTACAACGCTTCAGGTGATTGGCTGTCGTTGCGGTTGCCCATCTTGTTGAAGACGCTCAAATCGATCGTCGTACCGATGAACTGCACGGTGCCGTCGCCGAAAAGGAAATTCGCCCCGCTCGTGTGATATGATCCGAAACCGCCGACTTTGTACTGTTCGGGAAGTTCTTTGGCCCAAATATCGGACGGTTGCTGTTGCGGTTCCGCCGTTTCATCGACTTCAATTTCATCATCGTTTTCATCGGAAATCTCTTCCACATCAAAAGACGACATGTCGCCCATCATCATCCCCATGCCGATGTTATCCGATCTCGGAATCTCGTCGCACCAGGGAAACGTGTTCGTGTCGGGAGTCCCGTCTTCGCTGAAGGGCCACGGCCCGGCGGTGAACGGCCCCACATAGGTGTTGATCGGATTGCCCGTGTTGCGAATCGTGCCGGGCGTGCCCGACATCCAACCCAATGAGGCATATCGATACGTCCCCGCGTTTCCACTCGAATTCCACACGAATGAATCATCGGGTTCATCCTCGTCATCATCGGCCGAATCCTCCGGCGTTTCCGCCTCGGGAAGGATGATTTTGAGGGAACGGTAATAGTAATCGCTCTTGTCGCGATTGATATGTCCTGCATCCAATATGAGCGTTTCGCCGATCCAAATGGTGTTCGAAAGACCGTCGGGAATGTCCCGGCTGCGCATTTTGCTGTTGAGGAAAAACACGCCGTTGTTGTCGGCGTCGATCGGCATTTCCGTTCCGCCGTGACACGCGGCGTAACTTGAAACATTGCTTTTGCCGCCCCAGCCGCTGTTGCCGTCTGAAGGGCAACACAAAAATCGCGGAGTGCCCGAAGCCCAAACCGGCTGATTGGCGGGATCGTACACGCTTTTGCCAAAGTCGATTCGTTCGTAAAGCGGGATCTGCTCAATGTAAGGAAGGATGCGCGGCAGCCAGCCCATGTGGTCGCCGATCGGCACGTTGCGAATCGGCCCCGTCGGGTTGGTCGTCCCCATCGGCAGTCGGCGATACGTTTGCTCATACTGTTTGAGCGCGAGCCCGATCTGCATCAGGTTGTTTTGACATTGATATTTTCGCGCCGCTTCCCGGGCCGCCTGTACCGCCGGGAGAAGCAGGGCGATCAAGATGCCGATAATCGCGATGACGGCCAGCAATTCAAGCAAAGTAAATGCCGGACGATTTGTTTTTGAGGACATGGTTCAACCCTTTGTTGTCACTTGCCGTTTTTGCCGTCGCTTATGTATGTCAGTCGATTGTTTTCATCGTAATAACGAACTTCCGTCGAAAGCGTGCCGTCCCCGGATGGATCGACGGCGCTCGTCAACTCGAACGTTCCCGGCGCGGAATCGGAGATTTCCGTCAATTTGAGCGTTTCGCCTGTAAAACCGGGCGACGCTTCGTGTTGTTGCAACGCACGTTGATGATGATCCTCCAGCAGGAGATTCGCCTGCGCTTTGATGAGGGACTGATCACGTTCCCGGCGAGCCTGATAAAACCCGCTGATGATCCCGGCGGAAATCGCGCCCGTCAAAAGCAAAAGCACCATCGCGACGATCATCGCCGCCCCGCGACGTGGAACGGAATTGGATTTATTGTTTCGCGTCATGTTATTGTCCTTGTTCTGCGGTTTGCGGCGTTCGAACGATGATCGTGTGCCAATAACCGAAGTCGTTCGGATTCTCCGGCGAATCAATCCGCGTTCGCGCAAACGGGTCAAGCTGCGACGTGTCGGGCGCTTCGGTGTGCGGGCGATGCTCCCAAAGGTTGAGGGCGATCAATCCGGCGTTGTCGTCTTTTCCTTCGACCGGCCAAAGCACGGCATAATCCGGCAGTTTGTATGTTTCGGTGCCGGTGATTTTTTCACCGTTCCAAACTTCGCGAACGACGTTTTGCTGTTCGGGAAATTCGCCGGGAACGATCTTATATCGGATTTTGCCCGCCTCTGTCGGCCATTCGATCAAAAAGGACGCATCAGAGACTAAAACCGGTTCCGCCGAAGCGTCGCGGGCGTCGTCCCGGAATTGCGCGAAAAACATGTTGACGCTTCGAAGCTGTTCCGACTGTTCGTCGTAGCGTTGCTGAAAGTCGAGCATGGCGAAGAGCAGTCCCATCGAAACGCCCATGATGATGACCAGTCCCGCCAAAACGGCGATCAATTCGACCAGCGTAAAAGCGCGGCGGCAAGCGATCTTGTTGCGATTGATGATTTGACTCATGACGCGTCACCTCCTTCCTGTATCTGTTCCGTGTCGACAGCCGGTTCCTCGTTGTTGACAAGATCAACATCATCGACCGGCTCGGCAACCGGCTCAGAGTCATCAGAAACGACCGGCGGTTCGGGTTGCGGTTCCGACTTCGCGGCGATCAAACGCACCAGCGACACGGAACGCGGCGGCAGGTTTTCGCCGACGGACCAACGGGCCGTTCCCTTGAGCAACCACAAATCCGGCATTTCGCCATGCGGTTCGCAGGTGATTTCGAGTTTTCCGTCCGGGAGCGTTCGCGCGATCATTTCCTCCTGACGTGAAACGTCAACCTGGCCGGCGGCCCATTGTTCGACGTCGAACGGCGCGAGCATTTCAAAAACGTTCTGCAACTGTTCCGTCGCGAGTTGCCGCGTGCGGTCGATTTGGCGTTGCCTGAGCGACATCGAATACAACTGGCCGAACGCCGCGATGCAAACGCCGACGATCACCATCGCCGCGAGCAGTTCCATGACGGTGAAACCGCGATGGCCGTTGCCTGTCATTTTCAATTTATTGAACATGATACCATTCTTTATTTGCTTTGCGTCTCAGCGTGAAAAAAACTCATGAAAGTGCTGTGATCAATTGAACGATCGGTAAAAACATCGCAATTACCAAAAAGCCGACGAGGAATCCGGCGATCAACATGAGCGGAATGAAAACCAGCTTGCTGGTCAGATCGTTGCCGACCATTTGCCTTTGCTCCTTGCTGTTGGCCAGTTCGCCGACCATGTGGCCGAGATTGCCGGTGCGTTCGGCGGTTTCCAGGAGACGTTCCTCGCCCCGGCTGACGATTTTCTCACGCCGCAATTGTTCGAGCCAGGGTTTGCCGCTTTGAATATTCCTGTTGATCCGGTTTCCCTTCTTACGCAAATATTCGCTGTCAACAAGTTTCGAGTACACGGCCAGGATTTTGGGGAGCGGCGTGTCGCACTTGAGCCCCATGCCCAGAATCCGCAAAAAACGCGCCGCGTCGACCGCCCGGAACATGCGCCGTATGACGACGGGCCGTGCGGAAACGTATCCCGTCTGCATGATCAGGTACAGAATCAATATCAGCCCAGCGACCAGGAGAAACGGCACCGCCAAAAACCAGAAATCCGTAAAAAAATCGCACACCTTGATTAAAATCAACGTCATGACCGGCAAGGCAATGCCGAATTCGTCGAAAATTTTCTTGAATTCCGGCACGATCCAAAGCATGAGGAACAGGGAGACGTTCAGCATTTGCAGGAAAATGACCCCCAGGTAAATCAAACGCGTCATGGTGTTCGAGATGAAAACGCCGTGGCTGACGTGATGGGATTCGATTTGTTCAAGCGCCTTCAGAACCTCCTTGTCGTCCGTTCCCACGGTCAGCATTCCCTGCACGTCGTAGCGCAACAGGCCCTGGTTTTCGGCCAACGCCTGCTGCAATGTCAAGCCGTGGTCAATGGCATCGGCAAATCTTGAAAGTTTGGTTCGATATGCACCGTATTTTGTCGCGGCATAAGCACGCACCAGTTTGCCAAGCGGCGTTTGCGTTTCAATGGACGCCTGAATGATGGACAAAAATTCCTGTTGACGAACTTTCCTGACACAGCCGAGCCAATAAAAAATGAACGGCCAGAAAATGATGCACAGTTTGATGAGCCAAATCGGTGAAACCACCGCAATAGCCAGAAAAATGGCGGCGGCGTAACAAATGAAGTCAATCGCCGTTCCGACATTTTTCAGGAATAAAAACGGAACCGAGCCGACCACCGCGATCACAACAATCAACAGTACGTAAAGCAGATCGCGCCAGAAACCGCGAAACTGCTTCGCGCGACTCGCCCGAATTTGCATGAGCATCCGGTTTTCCGGCAAAAGGCCTGGTTCTGGTGCAAAGGACATCTTCTCAGCTTTCAAAAAAACTCATTTCGCTTTTCGATCACAATGTAACGGCCGGGGGCTTACTTGGCGCTGGACAGGTTGGTGATCAGGCTGATCATGGGCATAAACATGGCAATGCACATGATGCCCGCGAAAACAAAAAACAAGATGCAAAAAACGGGAAAGGCCAACGATTGCACGAACATGAGCACGGACTCTTTTTGTTGCTCGGCCGTTTCCGAAGCACGTCGGAACGTTTTTGCAACGGATTCGCCGGACGGATTCAGGACCAGCATCGGTGCAAGCCATGCGGGAAAAATACGGAAATATTGAATGACGATTTCCGCCAGTGTCTTGCCCGCCCGGGCGTCTTTCGCCGCCGAAAGGCACTCGTGTCGGTAGGCCCGGTTGCGGATCGTCATCGCGCATTGTTCCAGGGCTTCGGGAAGCGGGATGCGCTGGTGTAACAGAAACGCCATTTGCCCGAGGATGCGGCAGGTGATCAAACTGCGACCGATAACGCCGAGAAAGGGGATGGAATACCAAAATCGCGGGAAAAATACTTTCGGGAGAACAAGCATGTAAACACAAAATGCAATCATCGCATAGATGGCGGGACCGGCCAGCAGCAATTCCGAAAAGCGGACGAAAAATTGAGTCAGCCACGGCAGTTCCAACCCGAAATCCAGGAAAATCTCGCCGAATTTCGGCACGACGAAACCCAGGAAAAAAATGAACACGGCAAACATTGAGACCGTCAAAAAAACGGGGTAGATCAACGCTTGAACAATCCTATTGACCGCCGCGGTTTGGCCGGTTTCAAGGCGGATCAGTTCGTCGAAGGCTTCGGCGAAGTTGCTGTTTTTCAGCGACATTTCGAAAATCGCCGCCACCTGTTTCGGGAGCCCCGCTTCCTGGATCGCTTTTTGCGGGTCGGCCCCCTGTTCGACCAATGTCGCCAACCGGGCCAACGCGCGGTCGGTTTTCCCCGAAGCGTTAAGGCGGTCGCTCAGCCCGAGCCGGATCGCGTCCGCAAGCGGCAGGTTCGATTTCACCGCCTGCGAAATCAACAGCAGCGTTTCGCAAAGCTCGCCGGAAAGTGTTTTACCGAATAAACCAGGCATCGCACGCCCTCAAGTTTTCATGGTTCTCATTAAGGTAGGGCGGTGTCGCCGAGACCGCCCCCCAGTGGCGTGATTTCATTCGTTCCGAATGTAACATCACAAAAATACCCAACGCTTCTAAAAATTATTTCACTCGCAATTCCGGCGGCGGTATCCGCGACACCGCCCTACCTTGTTGCGTTGTCGAAGTAATGCTTGTTTCAGTTTTATTGCGTCGAACAAGTTCGACCGCTAACATAACCGCTCCATCACTGTCGCGGCTCTGGTTTTACCCCATGACGGTGCTGAGGAAATTCAGCAATTGGTGGTACGGCCAAATCACCGTCAACACGTAACACAATGCGATCACCGCCGCGAAACCGAAAATGAACACGCCCGGCAAAAACAACTGGCATCGGGCGATCAGCGAATCGGCCCGCACGCGCGCCATGCGGGCGAATTGTTCAAGCCCTTCGATCAAAAGCTGCTGGTTCGTCATGCCGATGGCCCATGCAATCAGCGGCGAAATGCACGAACGCGGATAATCGTCGCCGGTTTTGTTGACGACCCGCTGTTGAAGTTTTTCGATATTTTCGCGGCTCCAATATCTGTCGTTGGTCGCCTTCGCGGCCAATAAAATCGCCTGATCCAGCGGCACGGACGACTTGACGAGCAACGCAAGAATTTTGGCGAAGGTCATTTTTTGAAGCTGCACCGTCGCCCGTCCGACCCACGGAACCCAGGTCAGGGGGCCGGTCCTGCCGGACGATTGAATGACGTTCCCGTGCCCGGATCGAATCGCCCAAATCAAATAGGCCGCCCAAAGCACGAGGGGAACAATCGCGGCGATGATCAGCGAGGTCTGCAAATTGTCGCTCGCCAAACGCATGGGCGCGATCAACAGCGTCGAGTAGCCGTAAGCGTCGAAAAAACCGGCGAATCGCGGTCCCGCGAAGAGAAACAGCCCGACGAAAACGAACCAAAGCGTCGTGAAAAGCACCATCGGGTAAATCGTCGTTTGCAATAAAAACGAACGTGTGTCACGAAGTACGCGGGCGCTTTGGGCGATCGAATCGAGCGCCCCGGCAAGGTTCCCGGATCGAATGCCGGCTTCGACGACGGCGGCGTAAACCGGCGGAAAGACCGGATCGTCACGCACGGCATCGGCAAGGGATTTTCCCGCCTCAAGCTCACGGGCAAGTTGGACGAGATGTTCCCGCAAATGTTTCGGGGCGTCATGACTCAGGTCCAGAAGCGATTTTTCAATCGGGATTCCCGACCGGACAAACGCCGCGATTTCATCGCAAAGGCCGATCAAATGATCAAGTTGCGATGACGAGATCGTTGAGACAGGCTCAGACATCGGATTTTTTCTTGAAAAGATGTGCAAATCACATGATCGAAAAGCGTTATACTGCACCAATCAAAAAACTTCCTCTCGCGTACACGTATCATTTTTTGGAAATTTTTCAAGTGGCTGCTGTATATTAATTCATTTTATCAGACTTTTTGTACAAAAGCAACAAATTATGAAAAAATATGTGTCAATTTTGTGAAGTCGCAACACGCCGTTGGAAAGAAAAGGATGGATATGATTCCCGTGTTTTCAATTGAATACCGAAGCAAATATAAATAACGGAATTAATTGACGTAAACCATTGAAAAAGGTGCGAATCCTCTCTTGCCTTGAGACGGAAAACATGCAATAATTCAGTAAGCAAATGTTTTAGGAATAAAACTTCATGAACGCGTTGAGAAACATCCTGTTTGCGAAAAATCGCTTGTTTTGCGGAGTCATAGCCGTGTTGATCGCGGTCATGATGATTTTCGCGCAGGTCGGGTTATGCACTTGTGTCGATTGCCTCTGTCCGTCGAATATCGCGGAGTTATTTGCATTTTCCAGGGAAAAGCCGTCATCTGACGCAACGAATTCGCAAACAGATTGCCGTTGCTCGACGAAGACGGCGAACTGCTCAAAAACATCCGATTCGCCAAATCCGAAAACAACAAGCAAGCCGTGTTGCGATCAAAACGGTCAGGGGTGCAAATGTTCGGAGGGGGCGCCGACAGTCGCCATTCAATCCCATTTTCATGAAATTCATCACCCTGAGATGGTGCAGCAGTGGCTTCTTCCCATGACGTCGGACGCTTCTGATGCGATCATTTCCGGTCGACATGATATTTTGCGTTTTCTCAAACCGCCGCCCGTTCGGCTTCATCTCCTGCTGCTTGTTTTATTGAATTGATGGTATCGACGATGGCGACATCGATTTTCGACTTCATTTTTAAACAAGTGTACAAATTAATTTGTAAGGAGATTTCATTATGTCTAAAAAAACTATGTTGGTGGTCGGCTTTTCCGCTCTCGTTCTTTTGCTGGTCGTCCTGGTTGTGAGCGGTCCCTTATCCGCAAACAGCGGGAAGAACGGCCAGGCGAAAACGGGGGCGAAAACAGCCGCGTGTTGCGGCGAAAAATCCTGCTGCGGTGAAAAAACGCCCTGTTGCAGTGACAAAAAATGCGTCTGCGAAGCCGGTGCCTGCTCCTGCTGCGAAGCCTGCAAGACCGGCGGCGAATGCACCTGCGAAGATTGCAAATGCTGCGCGAAATGCCCGGGAAGCAAGGCATCCTGTTGCAATGACAAGAAATGCGTCTGCGAAGACGGTGCCTGCTCCTGCTGCGAAGCCTGCAAGACCGGCGGCGAATGCGCCTGCGAAGATTGCAAATGCTGCGGCTGTTGCGGCAAGTAAGATTTTCGCCGAAATGTAACAAGCAAAGGTATTACAGAGTTATTGAATTGGCGTTCGCCATTGAAACGGGCAATTCCTGAACCGACATGGTTTACGAAGGTCGTTTCGATAACTTTGTAATACTTTCGAACAAAATTCTTTTTTCTTCTTTTTTCTCTTGACGGCCCTGCTCCTCGCTGCTATGATGATAGCACAGGCTATGCGTATAGCATAGCAATTCAATCTCATCGGCAACGGAAGGGGAAAACATGGGGCAGAAAAAAACGATCTACGATCTCGGCAAACGTGAGCGGGAAATTCTCGAAGCGGTGCTCAAACTGGGGGAGGTTTCCGTCAACGATGTGCTCGCGGAACTCCGTGACCCGCCGAGTTATTCGACGGTGCGCGCGATTCTCGGCCAGCTCGTCCGCAAGGGAAATCTCACCTTTCGCGATGACCGCGGCCGCTATCTTTACAAGGCGCTCACGACGAAGGAATCGGCGCAAAAGTCCGCGCTGAAAGACCTCGTCTCGACGATTTTTTACGGCAAGGCGTCCGATGTGATCGTGACGTTGCTCGACCTCGCGGGCAACACGCTCACCGACGAGGAAATCGACCGCATCAAAAACAAAATCAGCACCACGCAGCAAAAGGAGAAAAAATCATGACCGAAACATTGTTTCCGCTCCTTCTCGAACTCGCGACCATCGCGACGCTGCTCCCGCTTGCGGCGACTTGCGTTAGCCGGCTGCTGCGAAAAAAATCGGCGGCATTTCGCTGCCAGATTTGGGTTTTGACGCTGCTCGGACTGCTGATTTTCCCGGTCGCCAGCCGGTTTTTGCCCCGGGCTTTTTCGGAAAAACAAAGTGATGCAACTACCCCTGTTGTCGCATCCGCGCCAGCGCAAGTAGTGCAAGAGACAATGCCCTTGATGAACAATATGATCGCCGCGGAAGAAACGACGGTGGTTGCGCCCGTTTCTGTGCAATATCATGTTGAGACATCAACGCCGCGTCACGAAATCAATGCCATCGCGCCAACGATTGCGCAAACCGAAACGCCGTCAACCACACGCACCGCGTTCGATTACAAAACGACGCTTGTCATCGCGTGGCTTTGCGGGATGTTGTTGGGAGTTTGGTCCTTGGCGATGTCGGTCTTGGCCTCGCGAAAACTGGTTCGATTTCGTACCACACCGCTGAACGATCCGCGATGGCTGCAATGCTGCGCATCGACGGCGAGCCTGTTGCGGATTCGCAAAACGCCTCGGTTATTGTTATGTGAAACGATCACCGTGCCGATGGTCGCGGGGATCGTTCGCCCGGTGATTTTGATTCCGAACGACGTGACGCTTGACCCGCAAAGCGTGCTGGTGCACGAACTCTCGCACGTCAAGCGGCGAGATCCGCTTTGGCTGCTCGTGAGCCGGTTCGTCTGTGTCGCGTATTGGTTTCATCCTCTGGCGTGGTTCGCGGCGAAGAAAATCCGGATTGAACGCGAACTCGCCTGCGACGACATGGTGCTCGAAAGCGGCAAGGAAGCCGGTTTTTACGCGACGCTGCTGCTTGATCTCGCGACGAAACTGCCAAAACACAACGGCAATGCGTATTCCGGTCTGACCGTCAGCATGGCCCGCAAACACCAGGTCGAGGAACGGATCGACGCGATCCTCGATGCGACGAAAAAACGCTCCCCGCTGACCCGCCGCACCGCCTGGGTATTGCTCCTGCTGCTGCTCGTCGCCGTTTGCACCGCCGCGCTCTTTTCGCCTTTTGCGCCGATTCGGTGGGGTAACCATGTCGTTATTGCCGCCGTCGAACCGGAAATTTCGTATGACGCCGAGATCAACGGTCTCAAAATCCAAATCGTTGACGAATCCGGCCAACCGCAGGCGGGCATCGAATGCGAAATGGTTTATTCGAACAACCGGATACAGGCTCCACCGGAAATGAAAAAGACAACCGACACACGCGGCGAAATCCTGTTCCCGGTCGACACGGACGAAATCATCTTTTTTTCGATCCAGGCGAAATCCGCCGATCAATCGCGGCAGGCGTGTTATCCGCTGACGATGGGACAACCGTTCCGTGCCAAGGCGGACGGCGGCCTAGGATTGGGGAACGTTTTGAAACTGACATTGCAACCGGCGAAAAGAATCGAAGGCAAGGTCGTTGACGCCGAAGGTCGTGGAATTGCCGACGCAACGGTCGGGGTGCAATGTTTCGTTCCGAGCGGGAATGAACGAGCGGATCATGTTGCCGCCTATTTTCCGAATATGATCAATCTTGCCAAAACCGATGTCGACGGCACATACACGGTGTTCATCCCGCAAAATGCCTTGCCGGTAACCGTTTTCGCGAAAAAAGACGGAAAGGGGCTTGATTATATTTCATCGCCGTCGACTGCGTCGCACCAGTTTTTCGGCAACGTTTCCTTTGTGCAGGACATGAAAGCGCCGTCCCTGAAACTGGATCGCGTGCATCCGCTCAGGATCAAACTGGTCGACGAGCAGGGAAAAGGCATCCCGGGGCTTCGGGTGTGGCCGACGCAATTCGTCAATCCCGCGTTCCAGGACGGAAGCGGCACGCAGGTGGCCTTGCGTCTCTCGCTGGATTTTGCCGAAGTGACCGACGAAAACGGTGTCGCCCGCTTCGATTGGTTCAATTACTGGGAAAAGGCCCCTGTTCAATTCGCGTTGTTCGCCGGGGACAGTTTCGCCCGACCTCCCTACGCGCATGACGCGATTGAGTTCATTCCCCGGGAAAACAAGGACGAAATCACCGTTGTCCTTCGGCCTTACACGTCGATTCGCGGGACGGTCAGGCAGGTCGACGGAACCGCGGTGGCCGATGCCGTCGTCCAGGCTTTCGGCGGTGAATATCCCAGCGGGCCGTTTCGTACCGTCAAAACCGACGCTTCGGGACGCTACGACATGCTCGTGCCGTCCGATTTTTCCGTTTCGATCAAGGTCGAAGACCGCCATTGGGCGTCGCTCCCGACATGCGGCCTTGTCGTTAAAAATGACGCACCGCTTGAAAACATTGACCTGACGGTGCAGAAATCGACGCGGCTGTACGGACGCATTCTCAGCGGTCCCGAAAACAAGCCGGTGCAAACGCAGGTCTACCTGACGCAGTTTTCCGATCCCAAGCTGGCGACGCCGGAGTTTTACCCGAAACAGGGTTATGCCAGCAACGAGGATTATGAAAATCCCATGAAAGGGGAGGGAAAAATCACCTGCTACGTCATTGATACCTTGAAGAACGGTTTGTACGAGCAGTATCTCGGCCCCGGACATTACCGCTTTTGCAGCGGATACAGCCGCGGGAAGGTCTTTACGATTTCTGACGAAACGGAGATTGCGATGGACTTCAACATGATGCCGGGGGAAGTCGCCTCGCAGGGGGAATTGCGGCAGTTTTTTGACCGAACGTTTGGCGGCAGCGTGACGCTTGACGGCAAGTCGGTTCCCCAAGCCGTGGTGAGCGTCGTTTCGCCGGCGGAAGACCGCGTTTGGGAAACCACTGCCGACGACACCGGGTGTTTTGAAATCGAAGTCGCCGAAGGGGAGCGGCTCGTGTTCGCCCGCGACTCGACGGGAAAATTCGCCGCTTTGGTTACATCTCCCAAGGGAAGCAACAATGCCTGGATCGAACTTCTCCCGACCAAAACCGTGCGTGGCCGATTGCTCGACGAAACAACCGGTCAACCGATCACGAACTGCAAGTTCCAGTGCGGGCCACGTTTTCCCGGCCTGAATTCGCACCAGGGGTCTTTTGAAATCGACATCACCACGGATGACGATGGCCGGTTTTCGATTCCGCATCTTGCCGTCGACTGCCCGTATGAAATGACCAAAGCGGCCGTGTTTCCGGAAGACCCGAACGCCTGGGGGTCGTCGTATGCGCTCGGCAAGATCAATCTGAACAAGGACGAGCAGGCGGAGGAAATCGACCTGGGCGATTTCAAGGTTAAAACATTTGAAGCCGACGAAACGACACGACTGTTATGGTACTTTCACAATGCCGAGGATGCGGGATTGCTGCGACGTTTGGAAACGGTCGAAAACATGGCCAAAGACAACGACAAACGCCTGTTCGTGTTTTTCGGCGAAGGATTCGGCGGCAACCGGGAATTGTCAACGGCATTGATCCGGCTGTTCTTTTCCGATCCCGAAGGCAAAAAAGCCTTCGGACGTTATCAGTTGCTTTGCGTCAACCTGGAGGATGACCGGGTGAAACGAGTGCTCCCCGAACTGGCCAAACAGTTTGGAATTGATCAGGACAAAATGATCAATGGCGCGTTCTGCATCTTCGACGCCGACGGAAAACTTCTCACGATGGAATCCGTCCGACTTTATTTCAAAGGGAGCGAAGAAATCGACAAACCCATGTTTTTACGCTTGCTGAATAAATTCTCGCCGTGACAAAAAACGCCCCGCGTGCCGCGGAACACCGGCGGTACGCGGAAATCTAAAACGCCTGGAAGCCGGTGAACGTGGGGGTTTGTGACGTGCCGGATTGGCCGCCGAGGTTTTGCGGGGTGGCGAATTGCGGCGTCTGCGTGGTCGTCGTTCCGCCGGCCAGCGGGTTCGTCGCGGCCCTCGTTTCGGGCAAAGCCTGCGGCGTTGTCATTGCCGAGGGCGAGGCCGCGTAGCCCGGGTGATAGGCGATTTCCTGCGCGTTCTGCAGGAAGGGGCCGGGAACCGTCGACGTTGCGGCCGCCGGAGCGTTGACCGGAACGCCGGACGTCGGAACCGCGTTTGACGGCTGCCGTTCCGTAGCCGCGAAGCCGTAGGGCGGGCGGTTCTCCTGCTGTTGCGGATAGGTTTGAAATCCCTGCTGCGGCGGGTAGTTCCCGGGACTTTGCGGCACAGCGGGATTCATCTGCGCCTGATTTTGCGTCGGCGGCCAGGCGTTGCCTTGATTCGTCGGCATAACCGGCTGCTGCGTCGCATAAGGTTGCCCCGGCTGTTGCGCGGCGAATTGCTGTTGCGGCATCTGCTGCGACGCAACTTGCGGCGTTGCCGCGTAGGGCTGCGTCTGTTGCGTCACGGCGGGGTTCGCGTAAGCGTTTCGCGAAACAGCGCCCTGCTGCGTCGACGCAAAACCGTCATCGGCCTGGGTTCCGTAATACTGCGAGGGGAACGCGGCGCCGGCATTCGACGCCTGTTGCGTCACGGCGTATTGCGGATTGCCGTAGGACGGTGCGTCATTCTGCTGCTGGCGGATGACCTGTTGCAACGCGGTCAATTGCCCCTGCTGCTGTTGTTGCGGGGCGGGCGTCGGTTGTTGCGGCGCCGGTGTTGACATTGCGACAGGGGCTTGCGAAACCTGTGCGGCACCGTCCTGTTGACCGGGCCGGAAATTGGAAACGGCATAACCGGCGTTCGACGAACCCGCGTCCCCTGCGAAGACGCCGTTCGCGGGCATCGGCTGGGCGGTACGCGACTGGGTCGGGGAGATTCTCCTTTCCGCGGGCGAATTGGTGGCCACCTGCCGTTTTCGCTGCTGGAATTCGTGGGCTTTCGTCATGGCCAGCGCGGCCATTTCATACTCCTGATGTTTGTCGTAAATCGCGGCCATTTCCTCGTAGGCCGCTTGTTCGCCGAGCGCCTGTTTCAGGTATCGCTGGCCGGCCACGTACTGCTTCTGTTCGGCGAGGGTATGGCCCAACATGATTTGAAACCGCGGGTCATCCGGGGCCGTCTGCATGGCCTGCCGGAAAAGGGATTCGGCGCGGGGATACTCCTTCTGCCAGAACAGGCTTTCAGCATACATTCCGCGATAATCGAGGTTTTCCGGGTCCAGTTTGAGGGCCTCTTCAAAATAACGGTTGCTCGCCTTGTAATCGCTTTTTTCGTGGGCGATCAAACCGAGTTGCGAATTGGCGAAGGCAAGCGAGATTTTGTCCCCGGAACGTTGCTGCTTTTCGACATATTCCTTGTAGCGCTCCTCGGCCAGCAGAATGTCGCCGGATTTTTTCGCCTGTCTGGCCTCTTCGAGCGAGGACGTATCCACCTCGGTTTGGGTTTTCGAGAATTTGTTTCCCACGGACTGGACCAGCGAATCGATACTCGAACACCCGAGCGTCAGAATCGCCGTGACCGCCACCAATGCCATATAATAGTTTTGCTGTCTTTTCATTTTTCGCCCCGGTTTTTCGGGTGTGTGTCTGGAACACACGTTGATTTGCCTGATCTTGTGTTCACTATTTGATTCGAAAAAATCAACCTGTTCGTTTCTATCGGTGAAAGCATTCAGTCCGGTCAAGACGAAATATTGCGTCGCCGGGATTTGGAAAAACATACCGATGGTAGGAAAAAGAGCGAGAATCCGCCTTGGCAGAAGCAGGTAAAGCAGTCCAGTAATCCCAAAAAAATCAATTACTCGGATAATGCAGGCAATCCTGAGATTTGGAGAGCCGAAAATCGCAAGGTGTGGTGTCGAACAGAAGAATGCGGCAGAACGTAATATCTTATAAAATCAAGATTAACGTTGCTCACGAAAAGTCAGATAACTGAACGCGCCGATGACGGCGGAACAAATGACGAAGGCGATGTCCATCATCAAGCTGACACGCGCAAACGGGAAGCCCAGAACCAGATCGAAAAAGAAAATCAGGAATAAAATCGCGGAAACAACCAGCGCGAAAAGACAAAGAACTTTGGCCATAGGATTCTCTCCCTGGTAAACCAGAGACACGATATCTTCCTGTTTCACTTGGCACGGCAGACGCTACTCCAGCATCTGAAAACCGTTTGATGCGCATACTTTAAAGTCCGACCCGGTCCCGCAAGGATGACACATGGGCGTCAATACTGAAATATCAAACCGGATAAGCGAACCCGCCTAAATGGGCGAAGTACGAAAAACACAAGAACAGTATAACTTGGAACGACTTGGAACACCACTCCATTTTCCAAAATTTTCCGCTATTTTGATCATCTTGCGTCAAAATTGCACCAAAGATATTCAATATGATCAAGTTGCGTTGAAAATCAGACCAGATGAATCGCGATTAATACAAAAGGGCGCTGTCGTTTGAGACTTCATTGTGAGAATTTCCCGAAAGGACCGGGGCACCAACGGATTTGTGTACGGGCAACATGATCGTGAATGCAGTTCCCTTGCCGACCGTACTGTTGACGCGAATTTTCCCTGAGTGGGTCTCGACGATATTTTTACACGCTGCTAACCCCAAGCCAGTACCGCCTTTACCGCTGGCATCGGGACCGGTTTTGGTCGTGTAAAACGAGTCGAATATATGCGGCAGCTTGTCTTGTGGGATTCCCGTGCCGTAATCACGTACAAATAGGATCACCATGTTGATCGCCGGATCGAAGTCAAGCTTGACCTGGAGCTTTCCACCGTTAGGCATCGCCTGGCGGGCATTGATCAGCAAGTTGAGCAGGATTTGCTGTATCTGGTTGCCATCGGCCATGATTTCTGGAACGTCGTTCAATTCTTTTTCCACGGAAATGCGGTATTTGTTCATTTCCCGTTCCAGGAGCATCAACGCATCGTCAACAACAGGACGAAGTTGCGTCGGTTCAAAGCCCTGTTTGCGATTTCTCGCCATGCCGAGAATCGTGCTGGTGACTTTGGCCGCCCGATTGGCGGCGGTCAGAATTTTATCAAAGGATTTGGTACGTGTTTCATCGTCCGTGTGTCGCAACCCCAACTTCGCATAATTGATAATCGTCATCAAAATATTATTGAATTCGTGCGTCGTGGTGCTGGCCAACTCACCGATCGCCGTCATTTTTTGGGCCTGCAGCAACTGTTCGTGCAGCCGGGTGATCACCTGTTCCGCATTTTCACGATCCCATTGTTCCGACATGATTCCAAAATCCTTGAAAAGATTTATTTTTGCACAATTTCCGCGACATAGGGACAAGATCGTCCTTCATATATATCGTCTGTTGAAATTGCGGAATTTCAGTAAAAGATGCAGGAGAATCAAAAAGAAGCCGGAAAGGCGTAAACTGGTGGGAGATCAGGAATTTTTGATCGGTTCGTAGTCTTCGAGATGGCTGAGCCAGAATCGGATGTCGTTGTCAAAGCTGCTGGCCAGATTACCGCGCACGAGCTGCCGCTGAAAACCGACCGCTCCGTCCTGCAGGTAGTTGGCCGATTCCGCGCTTTGAAATCGCCTTGATGGGTCGGAAGCCACCAATTTGCGGCAGAAATTCATCAGCAATTCGTTGGAAACGACTTCCGCCGGCAAAATATTCGGCAGTTTCTGCGCTAGAAAATGTTTCGCTTCGAGCAAATCCTTGTGATTCGCCCGCGGATCGAAGGGAACGACGCCGGAAAGCATCTCGACAACGAGGTAGCCGAGGCTGGCGAGATCGGAAAGCGGCGTAGGCTTTTCCCCGGCAAGGACTTCCGGCGCGGCATACAAAGGCGTACAGGTCGTCTTGTCGGGCGGGTGGGGAATTTCAAACGCCGAACCGAGGTCAATGATTTTGGCGTTGCCGGTTCGTTTGAGCATGACGTTGGAGGGTTTGATGTCGCCGTGAACAATGCCCTCGCGGTGCAAGGCTCCCAAAGCGGAAAGGCATTCCTGCGTGATCGCGATGGCGATTCCCGGCTTAAGTCGCGGGTGCGAATGTCCTTGCGTCACGATGACTTCGTGCAGGTGATGCCAGTCGCGATCGTTGACCCGATGACGAATGTGTTGGAGCATTTCGTTGCGCAACAGTTCGTTGACGTCGAAGCCGTCGATGTATTCCATTTCCATCAAACGGATTCCATCCGTCTCAATCCAGTTGAGAATATCAAGAAGATTATTGTGCTGAATTTTGGAAACCCGCGACGAAACCTGAGCCATCAGCCGCATGGCTTTATTGTACGGCTCTTCGCCATTAAATCGTTCGGGCGAGAATATTTTAACGGCAATCGGCAGTGCAAAACCGTCCGTCCCGTACCGATTCGTTAAATAGACAACCCCTTGTCCCCCGATTCCCAGCATTTTCGAAAACGAAAGCTTTTCGTGACGTTCATGCTGCTGTTGTTGTATGATATTTGTGTATTTTTCAAAGAGTTCGGGCGAACAGTGTCCGGTTTGTTTACCGTTCCAGCTTTTCGTGATTGATGCGTCAATAAAAGTTGTTGTCGCCATATTTGTACATATTCTATTTTCTATGGTAATACGAAATTATATACCATTTAAGGAAAAAAGAAAACTCGGATTGATAATATTATTGAATAAAAATACGGAATAGCTTGGAATACAAAAAGATAGATATATGCGCCGATATCATGCGGCGTGCAAACCCTTTAAAGATAGAAGAATAGACGCCAAATTATTTTCATAACAGAAATCCCGGATTGATTCGGGTATTAGCGTGCGGAAATTGCCAAGAGGGGGGGAAAACAAGACAGCCGGGGATGTTGCAAAAGCGTCCCCCCCCGGCTTTGATTCAAATGATGTTCCGCTGGCCCATGCATCCTGTCGAAGCAAGGGCAGTTCGAACTTCTGAAATTTTTACCCGCCGAGGCTGACGAGCATTTTTTCGAGGGCCGAATCAATTTTTTCCGGCGTTTCGTAGGTTCCGGCCGCGATTTCCGAACGGAGGCGGTTGACCAGGTCAAAGCGAACTTCGCCGTTTGAATCGGCCTTTTCCGATGTTTGATTCACCTGCTGGGCCGCGTTGGAAAGCGACACTTCGTCTTTCGCCTGAGCGGCCTGTTGCGGGGCGGAAGTCTGTTGCGGTTTGGCTGCGTGAGGGGCGGAAATCGCGTGGGCACCATGCAAATACTGCGTACCGTAAATATTCATTTCTTTCTCCCAGGTTGATTGCCACGCCATATTCTGGGGACGTGACAAATTTTGTTGTGCTTTTTTGATCGAATTGCCGAACAGTTTTCCGTTAAGGTGGTGCAACCTGTTTCAACGGTTTGTTTGGCACAACACGCCGCGTGGTCACCTCACTCATGAGGATTATTACGCCTGCGGTCAAAAAACGGATGGGGGTAATCCGATTTTTTTGAAAAAAAACTGACACTCGCTGCAATCGCCATGTCCGAATCGTTTTACGGCCTGATTTCGGCTTGGCTCACGTTCTGGTCATCGACCAAAACCACGAAAAAATCTTTTCTATTTTACCAAAGCGTTAAAGCAGGAAGAATCCGTTTTTTTGACACGGCATCTTGCGGCGAATTCTACATTCCTTCATCGGGTCGTTTGGGCCGCGTGATAAAAATTTCCGCCACGGATCGTTTTGTAACAAACGATTGTCCTATCACGACTTTCGACATTATCGCGAAAGGGCAAACTGCCCGATTCGGTCACGCGTTCCGATTTTTTCGATCAAGATGACACAAAAGCAGACTCATTATGACAGGTTTCCGAAAAATCTGCAATACGGATTTTCAGTACTTGGGATTTCATATTTACCGCCGGCAAACCAAACCGCGTCACATCCCACTTTCCGCGTCATGCTCTTTTCCCGCGTCCTGTTCCGCTTTGCGGATGCGGTGATCCAGTCCTGTGAGCAGTCCGAAAACACGAACGTCGGGGCTGTTTTCGAGATACCGCCCTGCGAGTTCCCGGGCGCGTTTCGCATCGTCAATCGTGCCCGTTTTCAATAATACGCCGCCGATTTCCCCATAGATTTCAGGATACGACAGCGACGAACCGTGCATCGCCAACGTCGCGAAGGCTTCTTCCACCGCGCCGCATCGTGCCTGGGACAGGGCCGTTTTTGAAATGACGTTTTCACGGATTTTCGACGTGTATCGCGGGGGCGTGCCGAGCGCGTCCTGCCATGCCTGACGTGCCGCGGCGGCATTGCCAAACGCGGATTCCGCCTCCGCCAGCGCGAGCAAGGCATGCAACTTTCCGTAGTCGCCCAAAATATCCTTTTCCTTCTGGGTCCGTTCGCATTTGACTTTCACCGCATGAAGCAATTGTTCCGCTTGCTCCCGGTTGCCGAGTTTTATCGCAAATTTGATGATATGATACCACGATGACAATCGCGAATCCGTATTGTCCGATATCATGAAAAATTTGGTCGCCTCATTCAAAAGCGATTGGCACTCTTCCATTTTGCCGTTTTGAAAAAGATCGTCCAGAAACGCAGTGTAAAGGTGGGATGCGTAATAGGGATGGCTGGAATTGTTCAAGAGTGATTTTTCGCGGGCAAGTTCGAGTGCATTGTCATATTGATTGTTTTTAAGCAGCCGCAATACCAATTCAAAACAACAATCCCTCTTCAAGCGATCTTTTGCGGAAGGTGGTATCGTATCCGTTTCATCAAGCCGGTTCATTATTTCCGTGACGACATCAATATTATTTTCTTCCAACAATACGCGAGTTAGCAAATACAGCGCTGAGCTACCATCATGAGGATAAACCAAACACGCGATTTCAAACGCCTTGCCATATTCCCCGCTTTTGATGAGAAAATCAATGGGATTGAAAATTCTGCGGAAAAAAACATTATTGGCGTAATACGAGAATTCGGCATAACGCTCGTGATCGTTTGGCATAAAGGAAGCCGTTTGTCCGAATACGCGGAATCGATCGCATTTCGCGAGAAAATCGCGAACCTCTTCGACGAAACCGAGCCGGGTCAGTTGCCCGAAATGATAATGAGCCTGCACGATGACTTCGGGCCGATTGTCAAGGAGCGGTTTTTTCAACGCGCGGACCGGGTCAAGTTCCGACAGGATGTCCCGCGCGGCGGCGCGGTTTCCGGAAGCGGCTTCCTCGCGGGCCTGTTTGTAGCGGAACGCACGCGTCCGATACGGTTCGCCCAAAGCGCCGGCCAGTGCGTCATGCTTTTCCCAATCGCCGTCATCGGCGGCACTGTCCGCGAAATCAAGAATCTGGTCGGCCCGCAGGTCCGGCATTTCAATACTTTTCGCCAGACGCAATATTTCTGCGTCAATTTCTTCGCGCATCGGCGATTCGAAACGCATGTACCGGCACACCTCGATTTTTTTGAGACGCTCCGTGTCGGTCGTTTCCGGCAGTCGGGCGACAAAACCGAACTCCTGCCGTTCTTCCGCCGTCAGGGATCGCAGTTTGTGTAAAAACGCCTCGCGTGCGTAAACGTCATCCTCCGACGCGGTCGAGTCATATTCGAACAGGGACCCGATCAAGGGGAGGTCGGACAAATACGGGACCCGGCGAAGAACCCGCCGAGTTTGGTCGCGAGTTTCCTCCGGCGATGGTTCGACCGCGGCAGGCGTTGACGTTTCGGCGACAGGCGGCGGCGTTTCCCGGGCCACGAGTTGGACGCGGAGCGTTCCGCAGACAAAGACCAGGGCAAGCAACGACAGGACAAACAGTTTTTTCATGACGGACTCCTTTCCCAGGGTTTCGGATCGAAGCAGACGGTCGACCCGTTCGAGTGTGTTGAATCGTGCAAACGTGTTGAGGTTCAGGCAAAGCGTTTCCGTCGAAAGATGGATCGCCAGGAAGGTCTCCGCGAGCAACGCCGAGCCGGGGCAATCCGCATTCCGGCGGCCGGGCGCCAGGAACGCGAATTCGTCGCACGACCATTCGACGGCGGTTTCATAATGTTTCAGCGCTTTCCGGGACAGCGGATGAAACCACAACAGCGACGCAAGCAGCCGTAGCACCGGCGTCACCAGTGCGTCGCGATACAAATGGTGGGCCAATTCGTGGCGAAAGACGCCCTCCAGGAGCGGTTCGGAAAGTTCCTCGCAAACCGTTCGCGGCACCAGCAGGTACGAACGCAATCCGTGACGCACCATCGCCGGCCCGAGCGAATCGGTCAACAGTAGCGGAATTTTCGATTTCGCGTAACCTTGTTCCGCCAGCAGGCGTTCCCACAGCGTGAACGCTTGAGTGTCGATTTCCTGCGGTTGGCGCCGCAGCGTTTTCAAGGTGCGGGAGAGTTTCAGGTGCAGTTTCAGCCGTTTTGCGAGCAGCACCGTGACGCCGCCGCACCATGCGACGAACAGCGTCACGCACAGCGGCGACGCAAGGCCAGTGTTCGGCGTCGTGATTTCCGGCGTTTCCCGCGACCCTTCCGGCGAAATGCGGGACGAAACGTCCGGTGATTTTTCGAGTTCCAACCCCGCATGAAATGCAACGGGCCGGACCGCGGCTTCTTCCGGGGCGGCGGCCGCGTGTTCCGGCGAAATTTCCCGCCGCGAGAAAAGCGGGCGTTGTGATTCCAAGGGTTCAAAATACGGCACGACGGTTTGACCGCCGTTTGTCATGGCCGATGATGTGACTGGCTGCATGACAGGCTTGATTTCGGGGCGCATGTTCGCCGGCAGGACCGTTTCGTCCACCGGCAAACGGAGCGGGACGCTCAACGCGAAAAGCGAAATCACGAACACGCCGCCCCAGGCGACGCGATGAACCGTCGCCGCACCGGGCCGAAAAACGCGGAGAATCGCCGCGACAAGCAGGTACAACACAGTGAAAGCGACCGCCGTCGCGGCGAGATGAAGCAAAAACGTTTGGATCATGGTTTCGCTCCTTTGCCGGTTTTGGTTTTCGCCCGTTGTCGCAGGACGATTTTTTCGAGGGCATCAATTTCCTCCGGCGTGAGCCGCCGCTTTTCCGAGAGGTGCATCATGAGCGGGGCGAGATCGTCCCCGGCCAGTTCCCCGATCAGGTCGAAGTAGGCCCCGCGCGTTTTTTCGCGATCGATCGCGCTCGAATACACGGCCGGAAAACTTCCCTCGCGGCGGAGCAGTTTTTTCGCGACCATGCGATTGAGCCGGGTCTGGATCGTCTGCAAGGCCGGCGAACCGCTCCCGGCGGTGTAAATTTCGTGGGCCTGCGAAAGCGTGAGCGGCCCGTGCTGCCAGAACATCCCGAGCAGCTCCGCTTCCCCGGGCGTCAAGGTCACGTTTTTTTTCGGCGGTGACATCGCGGTTTCCCTCCTTTTTGATGAGTCGGTGAAGTTAAGACGTGTGTCTTAATTCGCTTTATAAGACAACCGTCTTAATTTGTCAATAGGAAATAAGGATAATTTCAGAAATATCGCCGAGAGATGAATTCCCGCTGAGACGCGGAGGACGCAAAGATGTTTTTCTCCGCGATCTCGAGTATTTGCGTACTACAAAGTTATCGAAATAAGATTCGGTTGTTTTGGTAAAGTACGGAAATTGGCCCATTAGAGCCAGTATTGTTGTTGCCCCGTAGGGGCAAAATATCGGTAGATCGTGAGTCCCCCCCAATATTTTTACAACCCCGCAGAGGTTGGATATATCCGCGTAACAATAGATTGTACAACCCTTTCAGGGTTGATGGCTCTTGTGGGGGCTTCGTTTTCTACCAATACCTTACCCCTAACGGGGTAATTGACATACAAATAAAACGTATCGAAAGCTAATTCGATAACTTCGTAGTAGTGCTACCACTGCTTTGGAAATCTTTAAGAATGGGATGACGTTTTCGCAATTCGGCGGCGGTCACGGCGTGGCCGCCCTGCCTTGACCCCAATTTCTAATGTTTCCAAAGCACTACCCCTAATTTTCAGCTCAACGAATTCGGTCGGGCTCATTGCGCTGTCGGATTAGGTGGTACTCGGAGTGATAATATTTAGTGTTGTGTATTATCAACGCATTCCGAATAGTTCAATTCGAGTTGGCGCATTAGAAACTGTACGATCTGCTCAAGACGATTTGTATCGCAGAAATTCGGTTCGATGACCGCGCGAATTTTGATTCCCTGAAATGTCGAATACATCCATTCAACCGCCTGCCTGACATTGGCTATTTGCATTTCCCCCTTTAGAACAGCCGCAGAGGCCAAGCCAAAAAAAAGATCGCGAGTGGTTGCCGCAAATTGCGACCAGCCGTTGAGCACTTCCCGGTTATGAAGTCCAAAAGCACAAATTTCTGTCGTAAAGATTCTATTTTTAGCGTCCGTAATACATCGCTCCACGCTGAAATGAATGATTCTCTCCAGGGAATCTTTGGGAGTTGTCCCGAGCGATATGACCTGAAATGCCTTTTCCTGCCATTCTTGATAGAAGTAATTACATGTCGCAAGTATCAGGTCTTGTTTGGACGCGAAATACCCATAGATACACCCTTTGGTGACATTTTCCGCTGCCGCGACGTCTTCCAAAGAAACCCGGTGAAATCCACGTTCGGAAAAAAGAGTGAAAGCGCGAACGACAAGTCGTTTCCTGATGCTTATATTCGTGGGCATATCCGCATCTGAAAGAATAGCGTGTTCAGATGCTATATCGACTTTATTGGTTCTGGATTTTTTTTTCCGAACAGTTCTTCCAATCATTTATCAATCCAATATGCGACTTTGTAAATACCAAACGCAATAAAAATAATGCTTCGGATTTCAAACAATTCCATAACGCCTTGCAGTGTAAATAGTGGTTTTCGGGGGCATTGGTAGATAAGCGAGCGAAAATCATATCAATATTCCTGCCGCGAACAATTGCTCTCCCAAGAGCAATCAATAAATTATATCATGTTTTAGGGCAGGATCAATGGAAAATCCGTATTTTCCATTGTGCAATATACCATAAGTATAAAGTATTGCTTGTCATTTGCCTGGCATTCCATCTCAATATTTTTGTAAATTTAGCCGTGTATTACGGCACTAATTCGTTATTTTTCTTACCTATATTGAGATATCTTCATTCGATGACCCTCACTGAATTAAATTAATAGGAAAAAACGTCGAAAAATGATTGACACATTATATACCGATGGTATATAATGTGAAAAACAGCACAGTCAATTGCAAATGCGATTTTGTGTGATCGGTCACGCAAATGCCGGCATTGAGTTATACCGCAAGTATTTCAATTGCGATTTTGTCGTACAACCACCCTTGTCGACAAATACCCTTTTAGGGTTTGATGCCATTTGGCTGATTTACACCATCGTGATATATGAAAACAATCTTTTTCTCTCATTTTCATCTTCCAACCCAAAATTGCCCCGTTCAGGAGAAATTATTTCTTCAAAATCAAACTTGGAACTTGCCAACACTACCAGCTTGAGGGGTTGATAAAAACGGCAATATTCTTTTGATTATATAAACACTGCTACGAACTCCTGAGTGTGAAATTTATTCACTTGCCAAATATCATTGTTTATGGTGTTGGTTCGTTGTTTGGTAATAACTTACTTATTTAGCAGAGGTGTAAAATGAAAGACCGTATAAAAATGGGGGTGGAGGGCAATGCAAAAGCCTTTACCTTGGTTGAACTTCTCGTAGTCATCGCAATTATCGGAATATTGATTGCTCTTCTCCTTCCTGCGGTTCAAGCGGCTCGCGAAGCGGCAAGACGCATGCAATGTACCAATAATCTCAAGCAACTCATGCTGGGATGGCATAACTACGCCGATAAATACAAGGGGAATTATCTCGGCACGACACACGAGGGCGGTCCCTGGGCCAACGGGATGCATGGGCACACTTGGGTCCCAAGGCTTTGGCCCTATCTGGAGCAAACAGCGCTGGCCGACCAGTACGCCTTCGGGACGGAATGGTATCTTGATGCGGCAGGAAATCTATTCATGGACCCGCTCAAACAGCCGGTCGACTGGTATTATTGTCCTTCGGATCGGAAGGGGGCGATGTATACGCATGATGCCAACCATCGCTGTCGCGGGAATTACCTCATCAATTACGGGAACGACTGGCTTTGGGATCGCGACTCCGCTCCCGCTTACAAACGGGAGCAGTTTCGCGGGGCTCCTTTTATCATGAATAAAATTCAAAATCTGAGTTCCACGACGGATGGCCTGTCGAATACTGTTTTCATGTCGGAAGGCCTTGTGGCGGACAGCGACTCTTCTCCCGGCGCATGGGGCGCGTTTATGGACCCACGCGATACGACCAACATGTTCATGACATTGCAGACCCCGAACAGTTCGACTCCCGACTCCATTTTTGACAGCGGATGTTGCGCAGGAGACCCTTGCCACGGCTCCATTCCTGGATTGTGCATCAAGGCGCCGGGCTACGATCAGTATCGAGCGGCAAGAAGTCGGCATACAGGCGGAATCAACGCCGGGCACGGAGACGGTTCCATCCAGTTTTACTCCAATACGGTCAGCGAGGCGCAATGGGTCGCACTCGGTTCCTCCCAGGGGGGAGAAACGGTCGCGGTACCGTGATATCGCTCCACTCCAATTCGTTTTCATCAATATTTACATGGATGATCGCAGGTGATATCATGACTATTGTCTTTGAAACCGGGAATCGTATGAAATTCACGGGATTGTCGTTATTATGTCTGCTCGCCGTGATGTTCCCGGGGTGTCATCGAAATGACCTGGTCCTGATTTCCGGAAAAGTCACCGTGGACGGGCAACCGGTTCAGGCAGGTTCCATCGCTTTTGCGTCTGTCGATGGAAAAACTTCCGTCGAAGGGGCGGAAATCAAAGACGGCGCTTACGAGGCGAAAGTTCCACCGGGGGAAAAAATCGTCAGGATTCGTGGAATGAAGCTTATTCCCGGCGAAGTCTATGATGAAGTGACGAAAACCAGGCATAAAACCGAAAATGTCGTTCGTATCACGCCACCGCTCTATGAAGCGGAGAAGAGTCCCTTGAAGGTGACGGTGGCGAAAAAAGGGGAAGTTCATGATTTTGACATCCCTTCAAAATAACAAAATGAATGTTGTTGCCATTGGCGCGACGTATTTTTGGGGTCAAACCATTTTTGAAAAAACCAAGTATGAGAGGAGAACGCGAAAGCATGTCACATCATATCAATCGACGCGATTTCGTAAAAGCCACGGCCCTCGGGGCGACCATGCTGACCGCCGCGGGAATGCCGGCGATGCCGGACAACGCCAACGCGCAGCGGCCGATCGCGGCCAACCGGCAAATCCCCTCCGGGGAAATCGCCGGATTGAAGATCGGGCGAATGTTGCTGGGGGGCAATCTCCTGACGCATTACACCCATTCGCGGGATTTGCAGTATGTTTACAATCTGGCCGCCCATTACAACACGCCGGAAAAGATTTTTGAAACGATGCGCATCGCCGAAGCCCACGGAATCAATGCCGTGGTCATCCACACCGCCAAGGGAGTGGTTGACGGAATGCGCGAATACAAGAAACAAGGCGGAAAAATCCAGTGGATCATCTGCCCGACCGCCCCGATCAACGAGGAAATGGCCGAATATACGCAATCATGCCAGGAGTGCATTGATGCTGGTGTGGATTCGCTCTATCTTTGGGGAGTACATGCCGACGCCCTTGTCGGCAGGCCCGATTTGATCAAGAAAGCGGTCATGACGATGAAATCGTTCGGCGTTCCGGTCGGCGTCGCGGCGCACCAGTTGCCCGTGATCGAAGTGTGCGAACAGGAGAAGGTCAAGTGCGATTTCTATCTCAAGACCTTCCACCACCACAATTACCCCAGCGCGAACCTGAATCACGATTCCTCCTGGTGCGATGATCCCGAAAAAGTGATTGAAGTCATGTCAAAAGTTGAAAAGCCCTGGATCGCCTACAAAATCATGGCTGCCGGCGCCATCCCTCCGCGAAACGCCCTGGAATACGCCTTTGCCAACGGGGCGGATTTCACCGTGTTCGGCATGTTCGATTATGAAATTGATGAAGACTCGCGTCTGCTCTGTGAAGTGCTTGAATTGGACAGCGTGAAAAACCGGTCCCGCCAATGGTTCGGTTGATCGGAGTTGCCCATGACGAGTCCGCCATGAAATTTTTCACCCTTTGAATCATGCGGTGTCAATGCACCGTGAACACAACCATGAAACGACGTGATTTTTTGTCCGCAGGCGCTGCTGCCGGTGCCGGTTTGATTTTGACTCCCCTTGCCGCCCGTGAAAACACGGGGGAATCACAGCCCGGGGAATCGCTCGTCCGCGTCGCCGTTGTCGGATGCGGTCGGCAGGGACGCACCCTGATCAACGCCGGGATGAAAATTCCCCGGATGCGTTTCGTCGCTGTATGCGATATTTTGCCTTCGGCGAAGAATTCCGCCAAACTTTACCTGGAATTCGAAGACGAGGAACACCCCGTTGCGGCCTATTCCGATTTCCGGGAAATGCTCGACCGGGAACGGGGAAACATCGACGCCGTGATCATCGCGACTCCGGATTTCGCTCATGCGGAACAAACGGTTGCCGCCTTGAACGCGGGGCTACACGTTTACTGTGAGCCAATGATGGCGACTGTTCCCGATGACGCGAAAAAAATGATCAGCGCCGCGAAAACCGCTGGGCGACTCCTCCAGATCGGTTATGAGCGTCGTAGCGATCCCCGATATTTGCATGCGTCGGAAAAGCTTATCAATCCGGAATCACGCGATCTGCTTCTCGGAACGGTCACGCATTTCGAAACGCAGGCGAACCGACGGGTCCATTCCGAACTCATCTGGGCCGAGCGCGACACATTACCGCAGGACGTTCTCGCAAAATACGGTTATGAATCGATGAGCCGGTATCGCAACTGGAAACAGTATCGCGAATATTGCAACGGCCAGTGCGCTACCAACCTTGCGCAGCAACTCGACGTCTTTGAATGGTTTTTCGGTGTGCGTCCCTGTGAAGTTCGTGCGATGGGGGGGCTGGATTTCTACAAATTCGGCAACTGCTTCGACAACCTTGAGGCACTCCTGGCCTATCGCTTTCCGAAAGGCATCGTTCGCGGGGTCAGCCGGGTCTGGATGACGACCAGCGGCGGCGGGACGCTCCCCTTCGAGCATGTTTACGGCGAGCTCGGTTCGTTGCAAACTTCGCTCAGCGAAGGAATGTTCCGCCTCCATGCCGAACCGGGATTGGCCAAATGGAACGAATTCCTCCGACGCGGCGATTTGCAAAAAGAAAACCTTGCCGCCGAAGACGAAGACCCGAACCTCATCAAGGTTCGCGAAACCGGCAACGTCGTTCCCTACAGGGTTCCGGTCTCGCGGCCGGTCTCGATTTTTCAGCATCACATCGAAAATTTCGTCCATGCGATTTTCGGCGAAGAACCACTCCGCTGCCCCGGCGAATCGGCGTTCGCCTCGCACGTGATGGCATGGAAAATCCTTGAAGCCGCTGAAAAAGGGAGCACAATCACTTTTGATGAAGAGACGTTCCAAACCGACGTTTGAAAAAAACATCAATTATCCTCACAAGTACGGAGAACCTTTGATCATGCAAATCAGTTTTCATACCGCTGCTTTCTGTTCCGCATTCTGGGATTTTGAAAAATGCCGTATCTGGGCGACAAAAAACGACGTTA
>JAVBQX010000008.1:0-17773 GCA_031548645.1 Thermoguttaceae bacterium | reverse complement strand
CGGGTGGTTGCTTTCCTGCGAAATGTGCCCGAGGCAGGCCCATTGCAGCCGCGACTTGGCCCCTTCGATCAGCCGGGCCGATTCGAGGTTCGAAATATGCCCGCCTTTACCGCGGATGCGGGCCTTCGTTTCGTCGGGATAATCGCAATATTTCAGCGACTCCGGGTCGTAATTGCTTTCGAGCAGCACGGCGTCGAGCGAGCGGACCGCATCGGCCAGTCCGTTGAACACGTGGCCCAGGTCGGTCATGACGCCGAAGCGCACACGGCCGTTGTCGACGACGAACGCGATGCCGTCGGTCGCGTCGTGCGGCGTGCGCAACGTTTCGACCGTGACGTCGCCGAAGCGGAGCGTTTCGCCGGACGCGAAATGGTGCAGCCGCCCGATTTCGCCGGGCGATTTCTTTCGCGAAGCCTGCCGCCAGGTCGTTTCGGTGACCCAGACGGGCAGTCCGAACTTGCGGTGGAACACGCCCATGTTGCCGGCGTGGTCCGAGTGGTCGTGCGAAATGATCAACGCGTCGACCGAGCAAATGTCGATACCGTGCGAAGCCAGCCGGTCCTTCGCGCGAACGCCGCTGATGCCTGCGTCGAACAGCAGCCGCGTCGATTGCGTCTCGACGTAAATGCAGTTCCCGTTGCTGCCCGATTGCAGCGAAACGATCCGCATCGTCGATTGCCCCGGCGTTTTCCTTCGCGAAATCATTTCAAATTCCGTTTCGTTGTTTTTTATCCACAGATTGCGCAGATGAACACAGATAATATTTTAAAATCATCTGTGAAATCTGTGTGTATCTGTGGATGAAATATTAGGGATGGGGTTACGATAAAATCGTTTGTAAATAGTGGTGATTGCGATGTCGTCATCATGATCATCACGAATCGTGTTTTTCGTCCGGTGTGTCCCCTGATTTTTCATCGGCTTTGGATGGCGGGTCGTTTTCGGACTGCATTTCCTTGATGCGTTTTTCGAGTTCGTATTGAATTTTCGTCCGCTGGGCCTCGTCCCAGTGACGCGACCGGTTGAAAAACATGCTGATCGACACGACGTCGAACAGGGCGAGCAAAATCGACCAGAGCAGCAGCAGGACGGACAGCGAGCCGAACACGATGAAAAGTTTCGGGAAAGTTTTCGGCGGGGTCAAAACGGCGACGACCAGGAAGACGCCCGAGACGCCGATCATGGCCGCGATTTGAATCCGGCGGCGGAACTGCCGGATGAAAAACGTCCGCGACCGCTCCGAAATTTCCGTGTCGTCCTGCATGGCGACGAGTGCGACCCACAACCGCCGCGCGAACCAGATCGCACAGGTGATCATCAAGGCCGCAACCGCCAAAAGGACGTAGTTGGAATGCATGTCAGTGGGTTATCTCCAATGGCAACCGGGGTAGGGCGGTTTCGCCGAAACCGCCGAATATGCGGCTCGCTCGGCGAGCGAGCCCTACCTGGATCAATCGAAAAATGGACAACTACAGCGCCCGGCGCACGCGGTGGGTCGATTTGCCGAACACCGGTTTGGGGGCTTCCTTCTCCTGCGGCACGATCTGGGAAACGGCCTCGAAATTTTGCAGTTCGGCCCGTTTGAGCATCTGGTTGATCCGCATTTCGATGCGGGTCAGTTCCTGCCCTTCTTCCGCCGTAACGAAAGTGTAAGCGGTTCCCTCGCGCCCCATGCGACCGGTGCGACCGACGCGGTGCACGTAATCGTCGCAAAACTGCGGGATGTCGTAATTGATGATGTGCGAGATGCCCGTGATGTCGATGCCTCGCCCGACGACGTCGGTGGCCACAAGAATCTGCACCTTCCCGGCGCGAAACTGCGCCATGACGCGGTCGCGCACGCCTTGCGACATGTCGCCGTGCAACGATTCGAGGCGGTCGAATTTTCCTTCGAGCTGGCGTTTGACGCGGTCGGCCCCGCGCTTGGTGCGGCAGAACACGATCGCCTGTTGCGGTTCCTGTTCCCGGAGCAGGCAGATGAGCCCTTCGAGTTTCCGGTCGCGGTCGATCGTGATGTAAAACTGTTCGATCGTTTCGACGGCCATCTGTTTGTCGGAAAAGTCGATCACCTTCGGATCGCGCATGTAGCGTTCGGCCAGTTTGACCACTTCCGGCGGCAGCGTCGCGCTGAGCAGCAGCGTCTGGCGGTCGGACGGGGTGAGCCGCAAAATCTTTTCAATGTCCGGCCGGAACCCGATGTCGAGCATCCGGTCGGCCTCGTCGAGCACGACCCAGATGAGCGAGTCGAGCGTGAGTGCCCCGCGGCGGGACAGGTCGAGTACGCGACCCGGCGTCCCGACGACGATGTCGGCCCCGCGTTTCAGTTTGCCGATCTGTTCCTTGATCGGTTTGCCTCCGTAACAGGCGATGGTCTGCACTTTCCGGCCTTTCGCGAGTTTTTCGGCCTCGTCGCGCACCTGCACGGCCAGCTCGCGGGTCGGCACCAGGATCAGCGCGACCGGTTCGTCGCCCGAATCGCATTCGTCAAGCCCTTCGAGAATCGGGATGACGAAGGCTGCAGTTTTCCCAGTTCCGGTCCGGGCCTGCCCCATGACGTCGTGTCCGGCCAGCACCTCGGGAATGACGCCCGCCTGCACCGGCGAGGGCTCGCGGTAGTTGGCCGCCTTGAGCGAGTCGAGCATGGCCTTCGAGAGCTTCAAGTCTCCGAAACCGCCCGGTTCGTCTTTGCCTTCAACTTCGCCCGCGAGTGACTTCGGTTCCACCGCCGCGCGGGGTTGTCGCTTTTCGGATTTCGGTGGTTGTTGTTTCTCATCACGCGGTTGCTGTTTCGCCGACGTTTTCTCCGGGGCAGGTTTCGCGGTTTGATCCGCCTGCTTGCTCCGCGCTTGCGATTCCGCGGGTTTCGGCTTTCGGTCAACACGTTCCTTTGCCGGTTCCGATTTGGGTTCGGCCTTTGGTTCCGCAACTTTTTTCGGCTCGCGAGACTGTTGCTTTGCGTCACGCGGCGGCTGTTCCGCCAGCTTCGATTTTCGGTCGACGCGCTCTCGTGCCGGTTCCGGCTTGGTCTCAGCGACTTTCTTCGCCTCGCGAGTCGGCTGCTTCGCATCACGCGGCGGTTGTTTGGCCTCGCGCGGCGGCTGTTTCGCCGGAGTTTTCTCCGGGTCGGGTTCCGCGGTTGCGGGAGCGGGTTGCCTCGCCTGCCGGTTTCGCGTTTGCGGTTCCGCCGGCTTCGATTTTTGATCGAACTTGCCCGGCGCCGGTTCCGCTTTCATTTCGGCGGGTCGGGACGCGGCCCGTTTCCGGCGGCTCGAACCGCTTGAGACGTTTTTCGAAGCGTCGATCCGCATCGAAACGCCGCCGCCTTTCGAAATCGCCTGTTCCGCGAATCCGCCCGGCGCCGGAACCGCCGCCGCTTCGGTTTTCGCGACCGGCTCGCGGACGTCGGATTTTGACGCGGCTTTGCCCTTCGGTTCCCGCTTCCCGGGAACGTCTTTTTGTGGCGCAGCGGTTTTCCGTGTCGCCGGCGATTGATCGCCCGAAACTTTCGCGGCCTTGTCGTCGGACTTTGCGGCTTTTTTCCCGGCAGGCTGTTCCCGCTTCGTTTCGTGGGCCGGCTGCGCAGGCGACTTCTTTTTTTCCGACCGCCGATCCGTTCGACGATCCGATCGCCCGCCGCCCGTTTCGACTTCGTCGAGCATCAGGCCGCGGTCGTCTTCGCCGTCGAACAACTTCTCGTCTTCGTGTTCCGGTGATTTCGTTTTCGCGGAACGCCTATCGTCCCGATTCCGGCGATCATTCGACGTCTTGCGTTCCTGCTGGTTCTTCTTTTTGGCGTTCGCCTTTTCGGCCTTCTGCGCCGCGACTTTCTTCTCGATCGGCGTATCGTCGTCGTCCCATTCGCCGCCCCAGTCGTCTTCGTACTGCATGTCCTTCAAAAAGGAGCCGTAACTGGGCAACGCGCTTTCGAAATCGTCCAACGCGTTGTCCTGTTGCCCGTGTGCCTGTTTCGTCGCCGGGGTTTTGGCCCCGTCCTGTCGGCGGCTGCGGTTTTGATTCTGATTCTTCCCCTGCCCGCCGGTCTTTTTCTGATTCTGATTCCTTGCCAAAACTACTGTTCCTGATTCATCTAACTATATGATTTGTTTTTATTGTGGTTGGGCGGCCACGCCGTAACCGCCGAAACTGCGGCTCGCACGGCGTGCGAGCCCTACTGTTTTTGGAGATTCTTTAATATGGGATGCGCTCTCGCAATACGACGGCGGTCTCGGCGAGACCGCCCTACCTTTGATCCTGTTTGTATTACTCCCCGACCAGTCCGCAGCACGACCGGTACAATCGCCGTTGGGAATCGGCGCCGTACTTTTCGGTGATCGCCTCCCATTGCCGGGCGACTTCGTCCAACGCGGCCTGCGGGTCCTTGCGGGCGTCGAGCGCCTGTCGCACTTCGGCGTCAAGCGCGGCCATGTATTCCGCGTAACCCGGCAGCGACGGAACGAAAAACGCTTCGTCACCGCTCCATTGCTTCGAGAGCACCGAAATGTACTGAATTTTCATCGTCTGCTCGTTCATGGCCTCTTTTTCGACCCATCGCGAAATCTGTTCGATCTCGCTTTTGCGACCGATTCCCGATTCCGGGGACGAGGCGAACACTTCGGTGCCCCAATCCTTGCCCGAGAGCCACAGCAGCAGCTTGAACATTCCGACCGGGTCGGACGTTTCCGCCGAAACCAGGCCGACGTGCCCTGAAATGAGCGTCGGGACATGCGACGATTCGTTGCGGCGGCGGTCGTCCCAGATTTTCTTTTCCGCGTTGAACGCCTGCATTGAGCCGGGAATCATGGCGACGCCGGCTTTGAAATCGGGGTCGCCCGACTTTTCCGCCGCCGGGCCGGGAACCTGCGCCGCGGTCGGAAAGGTAACGGCCAGCGCGGTTTCGCCCTGCCAAAAGGCGCGGCGAACGTCATCGGCCGTACGCGGGGGCGTCCCTGCCGGATTGGCCGCCTGCATTTCGGTCAAGGCACGCACAAAAGGTTCCGTCGCGACGAGCGGGGCCATCGTTTTCACGTCGAACAGCGTCGAAAAATAGTCGCGGTGCGTCGCGTAGGATGCCGACCGGGCAAGCAAGGCCTTGGCCGCCCAACCGGGCGCCGTCGGTTCGATCGCGCCGGACCAGTTCATCCGGTCCTTGCCGAACTCTTGCAGTTTGACCCGCAGCCGTTCGTAGTCGGTCCAGTTAACCGGCGGCGTTTCCTTGAGTTGCTGCAACACGTCCGCTCGATAATAGCACACGAAAAACTGCGATCCCATCGGCACGAACATTGTTTCCGGTCCGAACCGGCTCAATTTCGTGCGATAAGTTTCGAGCAAATCGTCCCAAAGTTCGCCGCCCGACTTGGCCATCACACTCGTGATTTTGGTCGGATAACCAAGCTGGACCAATGTCGCTTGCAGCTCAATCGGGCCGATCAGGGCATCCGCTTTTGGTTTTTGACCATCGGCGAGCAGGGCCTCTACGGTCGTTTCTTCAACTGTCAGCGAAACTTGCGTCAATTCTTCCCAAGTTCCGGCAACCTGCCGAATTTTTTTTGCGACTTCTGTATCGCCGACGACCAAAACGGTAAATTTCCCGCCCGGTTCGACCGACCGCCAATATTCCGGCCGCAGGTCCAAAGTCTCATTTTTTTCCGGACAGCCTGCGGTCAACGAAATCACAGCAAAACCTAACAATAATATACAAAAGGAATTGCTAAAACATCGAGGCATCGGAACCAATCCTGAAAATAATGTTACAAAAATTGCGATTAGACCTTAAGATAAATATACCAAATTTTGGAAAAAAGTAAACCTTGAAAAAAAGAGACCGTGGAAGGTATGGGGCAGCAAAATAGTAAACAAACGGCGTGTCGATATTTGATCCGGGTAGTACCATAGCTATTGAATTGTTCTTCGGCAAAGAATCTCCCGCAGGAACCGATGTCGCACTGGAGCCAGCACCTGCAAACGCATTTCACATACGAAGGTTACTTCGATAACTTGTATAGTAGTCACATAGAAAACCAGAGCAATATTCTTTATCTTTTGGAAATTCTGGAAGAAATGCCGGAAGGTGGACTGAAAATCTGTTGTTTGAGTGATTCAAAAAACACGGTTTCAGTGATCACGCTGAATTTCATTCACGCGGAAAGAACGTGTCCATCGGGCTATTCGCAAACGTTTCCGATTTCCAGGGATTTTTCGAGTTCGTCATACGAAAACTTGAGCGAGTCCGACGTTTTTTTCACCTGCTTGACAAGAAAGCGCGTCGAAAGATCAATGCCGATCACATCGCGGAAATATTCCTTGAGCGTCCGATACGAAACATGGCGACGACCTTTCAAATACGCCGTGAGTGCGATCATGTTCGGCGATGCGAGCTTGAAGCTGTTTGATCAAAATCGCTTGTTCCAATGCGCGAGTGCGGTCGCAACACAAAAAGGACAAGTGGCTCGGCCCTGATGATGAATCCGAGGATTGACTGAGCGAGTTCGAGAAGCTGGCACAATTGGATTTGCGCAAATAATCATACAAGCCGAATTCAAGCTTTACACCTTGTATTTTATCATAATTGAGGTAAATTGATATGTTGGATTTGGTTTTGTTTGAGGACGCATCGATACGGAAAGAACAACGATTTTTCGCCGCCACAATATCACGGCAAGCCCCATGATCCATCTCGGAATTTATACCATAGCCAATTGAAATTTCCCTTCAAACCGTCCGTTTATCCTTTGGGAAAACGGACTCCCGTGTCACGAAGTTCGGGAATTTTCAAACGGCTTTGGACCCGTAAAAGAATAAGTTGAATAAACAAGGTAGGGCTCGCACGCCGTGCGAGGCGCAAATTCGGCGGTCACGGCGTGACCGCCCTACCTTAAAACGAACTGTTGTTTTGTTGCGACTCCTTAGGTATATGGCTCGCCGAAGTCCGGGAATGCTTCTTGCCTCAATTCCGGGATATGGAAATCCTCGCCTTCGTGTGGCGGGGCAAACGAAACTTTTGACATCGGCAAGAAGATTTATGAAAAAGCCAAACGATAGCGATTCAACCGGCGAGCATCAGGAAAATCATCGCCCCGAGCGTTACGGAGTCATCGCAGTGACCATGCGCGACGAAAAACTGCTGGTCATCCGGCGGTCGCATTTCGTGATCGCGCCGGGAACGCTTTGTTTTCCCGGCGGCGGAATCGAGCCGGGCGAGACGCCCGAGGAGGCGCTCGTGCGTGAATTCCGGGAAGAACTCGGCGAAACGATCACTCCGGTGCGGCAAATCTGGGAAAGCGTTACGCCGTGGCGGGTGCATCTCCGCTGGTGGGTCGTTCGGCTGCCTGAGCCGTTCGCGCTTGTGCCGAACCCGCAGGAAGTCGAAAGCGTCGCGTGGCTTGGCTTCGTCGAATTGCGCGAACACCCCGACCTGCTGACAAGCAATCTCCCCTTTCTCGACCGCTTCGCCGACCGCCAGGAACTGTTTCATTGATCGCTTGTCGTATTTTGCGCCGACAGATGGAATTTTTGCGGGAAAAAGATCGGTTTTTCAGATCATGACGCCTTATCGACAATATTCGCGATCCGTCACTTGGCGTATTATCTTGCTGATAATCGTCACATTGCTGCTTCCGGTGATGCTTTGCGTTTCCATCGCCGTGGGGGCGGCGTCCGTTCCGTTGCGGGAGACGGTCACGATCCTGTGCGGCGGGGAGTCGGAACCACGACTCGTCAGTATCGTGCTTGAAAACCGGCTGCCGCAGGCTTTGGCCGCGATCATCGCCGGGGCCGGACTCGCCATTTCCGGGGCGACCATGCAGGGCGTTTTGCGAAATCCGCTTTCGTCGCCCATGACGCTCGGCATTTCGAACGCGGCGGCTTTCGGCGCGGCGCTGGCCCTGTTCTTCGGCGGAGCGACGGTTTCGGCAGCCGACAAGGCGATCGTCGGCGGCGTTTCGCGGGGAACGATCGCGCTGTGCGCGTTCGGCTGCGCGGCGGGCGCCGCAACCCTGATCCTCTTGCTCGGGCGACTCCGCGGGGCGCGTTCCGAAACGATCATCCTGGTCGGCGTGGCCCTCAATTCGCTGTTCGCCGCGGGCATCACGCTGCTGCAATATATGGCCGACGACTCGCAACTCGCGGCTATCGTTTATTGGACTTTCGGCGACACGGTTCGGGCGGGTTGGAACGCCATCACGCTGATGGTCGCCTGCGTCATTCCTGTTTCAGCCTGGTTCCTTTCGCAAAGCTGGAACTACAACGCGCTCGTCTTCGGCGAGGAAACGGCCCTGGGACTCGGCGTGCCCGTGCGGCGATTGCGGATCGTGACGATGCTGCTTTCGTCGCTGCTGACCGCAGTGCTCGTTTCCATACTCGGCATCATCGGATTCGTCGGGCTTGTCGTGCCGCATGTCGCGAGACTGTTCGTCGGGGCCGACAACCGTTTTTTGCTGCCTTTTTCGTTCGTCGGCGGCGGACTGTTACTTTTGACGGCCGACACCTTGGCCCGGGTGATCTTCGCCCCGCACCTGATGCCGGTTTCGATTTTGACCGCGTTTATCGGCGTGCCGGTGTTCCTCGGACTGTTGCTCGGAAAGCGGGGGGCCTGATGCTGCGTGTCGACGATCTCGCATTTTCCTACGGACGAAGTCCCGTTTTGTCGGGCGTTTCCTTTGAGATTCAACCGGGCGAAATCGTCGCCGTGCTCGGGCCGAACGGTTCGGGCAAATCGACCTTGCTGCGCTGTCTCAACCGCGTTTTGCGTCCGAATCGTGGCGGCGTACAACTGGAAAACGAATCGCTCGCGGGCATGACCGCCGAACACATCGCCAACCGGATCGCCTATGTGCCGCAACGGATCGAAACGGCGCCGCTTTCGGTTTTCGACGCCGTACTGCTCGGTCGGAAACCATATTTTACGTGGTTTGCCGCGTCACATGATCATAAACTCGTCGAACAGATGCTGCACCGGCTCGAACTCGACGCGATGCCCCACCGCCCGATCGACCGACTCAGCGGCGGCGAAGTCCAGAAAGTCGCGCTCGCCCGGGCGTTGGTCCAGGAGCCAAAACTGCTGCTGCTCGATGAACCGACCAGCGCACTCGACATGAAAAACCAGGTCGAAATCCTCTCGCTGCTCCGCGAAATCGTGCAGGAACGGAACATCATGGCCCTGCTCACGATCCACGACATCAATCTGGCCCTTCGCTACGCCGACCGGTTTCTGCTCCTGCGTGACGGCCGACTGCTCGGCGATTTGCATCGGGACGGCCTGACACCGGAAATCGTCGAAAGCGTTTACGGTCTCGCCGTCGAAATCCATACATCGGGGAACGACGTTTCGTTTATCATAGAAAAGAAGGAAAAAACATGTTGACACCAAAAGAACTTGACGGCGTGATCGCGTTTCACGGCCATTTCTGTCCCGGCCTGGCATTTGGGATTCGAGCGGCGGAATGGGCCGTTCGCGAATTCGGGCGGGCTTCGGACGAGGAAATCGTGACCGTGGTCGAAACCGACATGTGCGCGGTCGACGCGATTCAATACCTGGTCGGCTGTACCTTCGGGAAGGGAAATTTCGTTTTTCTCGATTACGGCAAAAATGCGTATTCCTTCTTCCGGCGCAGTGACGGGAAAAACGCCCGGTTGATGACGCGCGGCGATTTGCTGTCCGGCCTCCGCGAAAAGGAAAACACGCTTGATGCCGCTGACGCCGAAGGTCGTCAAAGCGTTCGACAGCAAATGATCGACCGCGTCATGCGGTCCGATTTCGAGGCGGTGTTTTCCATCGGCCCGGCACAAATCGCGGTGCCGGAGAAGGCCCGCATTCAAAAGAGCGTCCGCTGCGACGCATGTGGCGAATTGACGATGGCGACCCGCATTTCGAATGCCCCCGAACGCATCGGGGGTGGCAATCTTTGCATTCCATGCCGTAACAAATGACGAGCATTCACCAATCGTTGCCCGTAGTAAAGCAATCGCGGCGTCATGACGGAACGGTGGGCGTCGTTTCAATGGGCGGTTAAAACGTGTTTTTCATGTGTCACAATTTCATGAAGGTTTTTTACGTCAAACAATACCGACCCCATTCGATAACGACGCGGCACCAATCCGTCGCAACGCCGTGTTGTGTCCGATCGCGTGTTTTATCGTACCGCCGATAAAACAAATCACCTCGTTTCCAGCGCTGCTTGTCGCGCCAATGTGGGAAAGTCACAACCATTCCCGATATGACTGGAACACTTCAAACAGGTGTTTCCCGGGAAGGTTCCACCTCTCTTCGAAACACACGCAGGCCGATGATTCCCGCCAACACCATCGCGACATAGAACGACAGGGCGAAAACCCCGATCATGCCGCTGTAATCAAAAAAATGCACGTTCCCGGTTTGCGAAACCGCCAATTTCGCGGTGAACGCAATCGCCGCAATGACAATGCAAATGAATCCCTGAACCGTTCCGAAAATGACGAATCCCCAGTATCGTTTTCGTGGAAAACCCGAATATCGCACCAGCTGCCAAATCCATGAAATCCAAAATATGATCAGGAAAAGAGCAACAAATGCTTTGACACCGGGTACCATGACATTGTATTGATTGATCGCTCCCATACTCAATCCTCCTCCGAAATAGCAGAACCAAAGCATCGAAAGAAACATCGTACACAAGTCGATCAAAAAACAGGATCGCCGTTTCCTGTCGCATTTTCCGGTCAATTCATCAAGGATGTCCGGACATCGCGAGGGATATTTTTGGAATGTTTCTTCGTCTTTTGTCGACCGGTACATGGAAATCACGATGAACAACAGGACCAAATGCGGGATGAGGCGAAGTATGAAACTTCCCAAGTGCACTGCGAAATTCCCCATGATCAAATTCCATAAAAAATGCCCAATCACACAGATTCCAATCAAACCAAATATCCCACCGATCTGACATCGCAACGACCGTCGGGACAAAAACGATTGTTCCAGTTCCACGTCAGGTTTCGGGCGGATTCCCATGTCCTCCTCAACGATTTGTCTCCATTTTTTGTTGAAATACCAGCAAGTCATCGACGTGTAACCGATCAGGCACACCGCGCCGACAGAAAAAGTGATGTTTACAAAATCATTTTTTAGAGCCGGTTCCGTTGTCATGTATTTGCTAAACAAAATTGGAATAAGACACAGAGCAACATAGATCACGGCGTAATGCCAAAGTACGATCTGAATCATCAAGCGTCGGCTTCGCAGTGTCGGCGAGTTTTGCAGAACGCGGTTGATTCCGAAAAACAGGCCGACATAAAACGCAATCCAAAGCACGGCGTTCACCACAAGCAATGTCGTCGACATGCCCAAGGCCACCACCGTCGAACCGCCTGTCGCGGGGGTGGTGGTCGCCGTGGTTCCGGCGGCGGTGCTTTTTCCGAGTACCACGGCTCCGGCAGCCGCCAGGGCGTTGGTCGTGCCCGCTGCCAAGGGAATCGCCGCAATAACGGCCAGACAAAAACTCTCGCGCGGCTTGAGAACTTCCAACGCGGCGGAAAATTGTTGTTCGACGATCTTTTTCAATTGGCGACGCCCGCGTGAAAGTCGCTGTTTGACCAATTCCTCCGACAACTCCAACGCGTCGGCGATTTCCCTGACCGGCGTTTGATTCTGGTAAAACATCACGAGCGGTTCGCGATATTTTTCCGGCAGATGCTTCAGCGAATCCCAAACGAGATGGGCCGCGTCCTCCCGTGACGGCTGCTCACCAAAAGTCACGGTTTCCGAAAATGCCGGCGGACTGACGGCGAAGTCGGTCAGCGATTCCCGGGATTTATCGTTTTCACGCAACCATTTCCGACTCAAATTCCTCGCGATTCCGCAAAGCCATGAGGAAAGCTTTTCCTCGTTTTCAAGCGTGCCATAGTTTTTCCATGCGAGAAGAAATGTTTCCTGGGCGACGTCTTCGCTCTGTTGCGGGTTTCCAAGTATGCTGAAGATCGTCGCATAAACAAGGTTCTGATATTGCCTGACCAGTACGGCAAAGGCTTCCTGCGTTCCTCGAAATGTCAAATTGTGGGGATGTTTTACCAGTTCGCTCATTTTTTCGCCTTTATGGATTATGATTTTACCAACAAATGTTGTTGTTTCGTCAATAAGGTTCCAAAATGAGTCAAAAGGTGACAGGAGAAATTGCCTGTTTTCAGTAAATGACGTTCCAGAAGACGGAATTTCCCAAAAAAAATATCATTTTTCCACAAAATACTGGTGCCGGCAAAAAATTTTTACAATATTTTTGCATTGACGTAAGCAGCAACGGCGGAATGATCAGGGATATCAGAAATTTTCTTTTGAGGCACAGGAAAAGCTGGACTTTCTTAGGATATTTTGGCATAATAACGGGTTGCGAAGTTTTGTATCGACGGGCACTCGCCCGGGTTGATATTTTTGTACATTTTTGCACCCGAACTGCCTGAGGAGGTAACTGGTATGAGCGAGAAACCCCGAGTGATACTTTCCGGATTCGCGGATGAAGCGGCGAACAATAAAACGGCCATCGAGCAGTTTGCCGTTTTTGCCGCGTTGGGCCTGCAATACTACAGCATCCGATTCATCAACCTGGGCGACGGCGTCAAGAACGTCATGAAGCTCAACCGTTCGGACATCCAGAAAATTCGGCAATTGCAGGACGAATACGGCCTCAACGTCTCGTCGATCGGTTCGCCGATCGGCAAGGTCAAGCTGGAGGACGTCGAGGACGGGACGGCCAACGTTTATGTGCCGTTTGAAACCTATCTCGAAAACGACGTGCGTATCGCCTGCGAACTGGCCCACGCGTTCGAGACGAAGCTCATTCGCGGCTTTTCGTTTTACCACCCGAAAGGAAAAAAACCGGAGGATTACATCGCGCCGGTCGTCGACCGCATCGGGAAAATCACGGAAATGTGCCACCGCCACGACCTGACCTACGGCTTGGAAGTTGAGGCGAATCTCGTCGGGCAGAACGGTTTCATCCTGGCCGAGATTTACCGGCAGGTCAACCACCCGGCGCTGACGCTGATTTTCGACGGGGCCAACCTCGTCACGCAGGGCTACACCTTCGACGACATGTTCGCCCAGTACGAAGCGATGAAACCCGGCTTGGGCTGGTTTCACATCAAGGATTACGTCGCCCCCAGCGCCGGCGCGAAGGGCGCACACATCAACGAAGACACCCTGGCGGGCTTCGTTCCCTGCGACATGGGCGTTTCGGGCTATGAGGCCGGAATGCGGGATTTCGCGTCGATTTGCCCGCAGGTCGAGGCCCGGCTCAAACAGCGCGGCATCCCCGGCGTGTTCGTCGATCTCGAACCGCACATAAAAGGCGGCGGCCAGTTCGGCGGATTCAGCGGCCCCGACGGCATGGGCGTCGCCCTGCGTGCCCTCTGCCGCGTCCTCGACAAGGCCGGTTTCGACTACCACCTCCGCGATTTCGAGGACATCAAGGCCTCCCGCGGGTTTTAATTAGTGTGGAGTTGAGCCGTGATCTGTGATCACGGAAAATCATTTCAATGAGCCGGGGATGAAGCGCAGCGCAATCCCCGGACCGGGCAGTAAAAAAATATCGAAACAAAGTTCAACATGGTGTCATTTTGCGTCATTCCGGCGCGGCATCTCGCAATGTGGCCAAAACCTCATTTTCACCTTATTCACAAAAACAAAACAACCTCAGTAGCACGGGGCGCGCTATCAATACAATCTCATTTCCCTTATTTTCAAGGGGTTGAAATGAGGTAAATGAGGTGTTTTTCAATGCCGCTCATGTGACAGAGAATGACGAAAGTTGATTTGATCGCTGCGTGGCACCCTGTCCGGGGATTGCGCTGCGCTACATCCCCGGCTCTTTATGTATAACTCCCAATTCCCATGACCGACACATCAAACAATTTTGAATCGTCCGTGGCGCAGTTGCGGTTGCGGATTCTGTGGGTGCTCTTTTTGAAGTACCTGTCGCAGGGGCTGGTCGTCGCCCTGTTTCTTTGGGGGACGGTCATCATCGCATGTCGCGCGACGGGCGGCGTACCGTTTGGCGTCATGCTCGGCGTCGGCGGCGGATTGCTCATCGCGGCGGGGGCGGTCGCGGCGGGACTCGCCTGGCGAAAGGTGCCGGACCGCAAAAAACTCATCGCGGCCATCGACTGCGAAAGCGAAGGCGGCGGCATCCTCATGTCACTTGCCGAGCTCGGTTCGGTCGGCGACTGGGGCTCGCGGCTTCGCGAAATGAAAACGCCGCGTTTCCGCTGGCAGTCGAAAAAGACGCCCCTTTTCGTCGCGACGGGCCTGATTTTCGCGTGCTTTTCGCTGCTCTTGCCGGACAAGACGGTCAATGCGCTGGCCGGTCCGCGAAAGCTGGACGTGACCAACCAGGTGCGGGACATCGACGGCAAGCTCGAAAAACTGCAAGAGGAAAAAATTCTGGACACCGCCAAGGTCGAGGAATTGAAGGAGGAACTGAAGCGGATTCAACAAAACGCCGAAGCCGAGGGACCCATCAAAACCTGGGAGGCGATCGACCACCTGAATGAGAAACTGGCGAAGGAAGCGCAGAAGGCGGCCGAGGAACTGCTCAAGGAACAGGAAAAATACGAAACCGCCGAAGCCATGGCCGAAGCGCTCAAGGAACAGCTCGACGCCGGGGAAAACGCGCAAGGCCCGACCGCGGAGCAAATGCAGGATTTGGCCGACGAGATGAGCAACATGCTCGGCGAGATGAACTCCGACGACGAATTCCTCAACGACCTGAAACAGCAGATCGACGAACAGGGGCTCGACAGCCTGACGCAGGAGCAACTCGAACAACTCGCCGAAAAGATGAGCGAAAAATGCCGGGATTGTCAGGGCCGCATGGCCAACCTGAAGAACGGCCGCATGATCGACCCGAGCAAACTGAAGGATTTCACCGAACGCAACCCGTGCGACAACCAGTCGCTCAAGGATTTTCTCGAAGGCCAGTGCAAGGGCGCCTGTGAGGGAGACGGGGAATGCGAGGGCGGCAATCCCGGACGCGGCGGCATCAGTCGCGGGCCGGGTTCGGCGCGGATCAACTTCGATCATAACACGGAGGAAAGCGACGCCGAGTTGACCGAACGGGCCCTTGAGCCGGATTACGTCGACCGGGAAGCGAGCATCAAGATGGGCGTCACGCGAAACGTTCCGACGCCCAATCGCGCCGGTTCGGCCGCCGAGGAAGGCGGCGCCGTCACCGAGACCGAAGGCGTGGCCGGCAGTTCGGGTCGCGACGCCGTGTTGCCGAAACATCGCGGCGCGGTCAAGCGGTTTTTCGACACGGGCAACCGTTGATTTTTTCGTCGGGGATTATGACACAACAGGATACATTGCTGGAACTTTGGAAAACGACCGCCCAACTGAACCGGCTCGAAGATGCCTGTCCGCATTTCGTTCGCAGTGCTCAAAAATGGGGGGACGTCGACCGTCTGCTCATCGTTCGCTGGGAATCCGAGCTCGGTTTTCTCGAACCGCTCGTCGATTATTCGCCGGACAACGCCGACGCCATCCTTCGCAAGCAGAAATGCGAGCCGTCGCTGATCACGGAATTGAAGCGTCTATTCGGCGGTCGGCCGGTGCTGAAAATCGACGACCGATCGCAAATGCCGACGAAATTTCTCGAAATGTTCTCAATTTCCGCCGCCGCGGACAAGTCGTTGTGGCTTGGACTGCTCAAACCGGACAACAACCTCGAAGCCGTCGCGCTGTTGGAATTGCGACCGCAAGCTTCTGCGGGAAACGCTTTGGGGAATGAACTCGCCGGATCGTTTCCCGCGTTTTTTTTCGAGGGGATTTCAGCCCTGGCCGCGGTGCTCGAACGCGAGTCGCTGGTCCGTCGGCTCGGTCAAATGCGGGAAGCCGCCGAGGCGGAAAAGAACGCCATTCTGGCCAAACTCGGACGTCAGGACCTCAACGCGGAAACGATCGTCGGCGCCGACCGCGGACTCAAACGGGTTTTTGAACGTCTCGAAATGATCGCTTCGGCGGGCACGCCCGTGCTTTTGATCGGTGAAACCGGCAGCGGCAAGGCGCTCGTCGCACGTTCGATCCACAATCGTTCTGGTCGGGCATCGCAACCGTTCCTGCGATTCAATTGCGGGGCCGTGACGTCCGAGCTGCTTGAAACGCAACTGTTCGGGGGCCGGGAAGCCGGAGCCTTCGAGCGGGTCAGCGGCGGCACGATCTTTCTTGACGACATTCATCTTTTGACCGCATCGGCGCAATCGCGGCTGATCACCCTGCTTGATCGCGGCATCATCGAATCGCCGAAAACCCGCAAATCGAAAATGATCGACGTCCGCGTGGTCGTAGCGACGGACCGCGATCTCAGCGGCGAAATTGCCGGCTCGCAGTTCAGCGAAGAGCTTTGGTACAAGCTGGCCCTGTTCCCGATCCGGTTGCCGTCGCTGCGCGAGCGGCTTGACGACCTGCCGGAACTGGCCCTGCACTTTGCGAAGCGGACCGCCTCGCGTTTCGGTCTGCCGTTCGTCGCGCCGACGGAACGGGACCTCGAATTTCTCAAAGGCTACTCGTGGCCCGGCAACGTTCGCGAACTGGGAACCGTCATCGATCGCGCCGCGCTGCTCGGCAACGGCAAATCGCTCGACGTGATGACGGCGCTCGGCGTGCCCGACGGGGCGATATTGGCTCCCGACTGGAACGCAAAGTCAGCGGCCCGCCAATCGGGGAAAACCCGCCGGCAGGCGATCGGAACGATTGATTCGCTCGACGAAGTCGTGCGGCAATATCTCGAATACGTGCTCGACGCAACCGGCGGAAGAATCGAAGGGCCGAACGGCGCAGCCGCCCTGCTCGACGTCAACCCGAACACGCTCCGCTCGAAACTGAAAAAACTCGGCCTCAACAGCCGCGATTTCAAAAACCGGAACGGATAGAAGCCCGATGGTTATGCGGTGCTATTTGTCGGCAAAAGGCCGATACGGCACGAGCAGGTAACGGTTGGCGATCTGCACGAAATCGTTGATCTGCGACCGCTTCCAATCGTCGTCGCGACCAAGTTCCGCGACCATGATGTCGGCCACCGTCGGCGCGACGTCGATCGCGGCCCTCGCGTCGAGATACAACGCCCGCACGCGCCGGGCCAGCACGTCTTCGACGGTTTGCGCCCATTCATTTCGCACGGCCCAGAGCACTTCGGCCTTGAGATAGGGCAACCGTTCGTGCAGCGTTTCCCCGAGTTCCGGCGCTTCGGCGATCAGTTTTTCGATTTCCGCCTGGTCGCTGCCGTACACGTAAAGATGGTTGTTCCGATCGACGTTTTGCTTGTAACCGTGTACGCGGAAGGTTTCGGTCGTGCATGCGCGTTTTTCGAGCAGGCCAAGCGAAATCGCCTTGTCGACGGTGTCCTGCGCCATTTTGCGATAGGTCGTCCATTTCCCGCCGGTGATCGTGATCAGGCCGGATTCGGAAACGACGATTTTGTGATTGCGGGAAATTTCGCGGGTTTTCTTGTCGCCCGCCTTCCGGGGCGCGGCCAGCGGACGCAATCCGGCGAAAATGCAACGTACGTCTTCGCGCGTGACCGGTTTTTCAAGATAACGGCCCGCCGTCCGCAGGATGAAATCGACCTCTTCTTCGAGGGCCATCGGCTCCAGCGAAGCGTCCGTGATCGGCGTATCGGTCGTGCCGATGACCACCTTGTTGTGCCAGGGCACGGCAAACAGCACGCGTCCATCATCCGTTTTCGGGATCATCAGCGCATCGTCGCCGGGTAGAAATTCGCGATCGACGACCAGGTGTACGCCCTGGCTGGGCCGC
>JAVBQX010000187.1:0-15715 GCA_031548645.1 Thermoguttaceae bacterium | reverse complement strand
GCTTTCGGGCTGCATGCCGATGCTGATCCAGTTGCCGATCCTGATCGCGCTGTACAAGGCGCTTTCGGTCGACGTCGAACTGTACGGCGCCTCGCTTTTGGGCACCGGCGTCCGCTGGTGTTCCGACATGGCCGCGCCGGACCAGATTTGGGACTGGAGCAACCTCTGGATCGCCGTCGGTTGGCCGGGTTTCAATACGGGTCAGGGCATGTTCGCGCTCGGGCCGTATTTGAACGTGCTGCCGATCATCACGATCATCCTGTTCATGGTCCAGCAGGCCGTCATGATGCCGCCTCCAACCACGGACCAGGAAAAATCAATGCGGACGATGATGAAATTCATGATGATCTTCATGGCCTTCATGTTTTACAAGGTGCCGAGCGGTTTGTGCATTTACTTCATCGCCAGTTCGCTCTGGGGTTTCGCGGAGAAGAAATTCCTGCCGAAACCGGCCCCGGCCTCCGCCACCGACGGCAAACAGCATCCCGCCGAGGTGGTCGTCACCGACTCGAAATACGCCGTCCGCCCGGTCGACGGTCACGCCTCGAAGAAGAAAAAGCGGCATTCGGAAGCGCCGCTGGGCAACGAGGAAGAACCGAAGGGCTTCTGGCACGACATCAAAACCCGCTGGAAACAGGTCCTCGAAGACGCCAAACACCGTCCCGGCGACTCCCAAAAACCCGGCCGCCGGCGCACGCGGAAGAAATGAAATTGTCGGGCAACGTCAATTTGACGAAACGGGAAAGGGCGGGCATAATTTTGGTGGCACAAAGTTGTTGAATCAAACTTCGTGTTTTACAGTCAAATGGGCGGGAATCGAAAAACCTTATTTTCACCTCATTTTTTCTGACGAAACAACCTCAGTTGCAACAAATCCCAAGAATAATCTACCTTATTTACCTCATTGCGGACCTGTCGAAAAATAAGGGAATGAGGTTGTATTTGTTGCGTGCGACTTGTGCTACTGAGGTTGTTTTGTTTATGTGAATAAGGTAAAAATAAGGTTTTGGTCGATCTGCGAGATGTTACACAACCCCGGGAACCCTTGCCATGACAACGCCGAGAATCGTCATCACCTTTGACGGCCGGGGGAGCCGGCAGTACATGCCGGGGGAAACGCTCGCGGGCAGTTACCGTTTCGAGTCGATGGGCGGCGAGACCATCCAGGCGGTCGAGGTTTCCGTCCTCTGGTACACCGAGGGCAAAGGGACCGAGGATTTCGGCGTTCATGAACACTGGCGGCGTTCGGCCGCGGCGGGCGACTGGATCGACCCACGCCACCCTGGTCGTTTCAGCACGACCCTGCCGAACAGTCCGCTAACCTATCACGGCGTCATCGTCAAGGTGCATTGGTGCGTCCGCGTGCGGGTGTTCCTCGGCGACAACCGCGAAACGGTCGACGAACTGCCCTTCCTGCTCGGCAACATCCCCGACGTGCGAACCCTCAAACCGTAATCTTAGTGTGGAGTGTGGAGTGTGGAGTGTGGAGTTTCTCACAATCTATCGCAAATTGACGTTGCATTGACCGATGCGTTGATGCCGTTTGCTCAGGCGGACTTGCCGGGGGGGCTTGCGGTCGGGCTCCAACTGCTCGTTCTCTCGTTCCTGGCCGCCATGGCTGTCGTGTATCTCGTCCGGCAATTGGGCGAAACCGGGAAAGAGGCCGTATTTTTTCGCGTACTTTTTCCGCCGCGTCGGGCGAGAATCGTGCCCTGGGGCGTTTCGGCGATTGTGCCCGTGCTGGTGATTTATTTGCTGATGACCTTCCTATCGCAACTGCTTGTCATTCGCGTGCTTCTGCCCGGACCGGTTCCTTTTCTGCACAGTAAAAACATCGCCACCGAAGTTTTGCCGCTTGAAATCGCCGACGGACCAAGCGAAGAAACGCCGGACAAGCCGGGCGCCGGCGTCATCAAACCCATCCCCCGCGACGAACTGCCCGAACAGCATCCGCTGACGGTTCTCATGCAGGTGGGTGGGCACGCCCCGCTCGTTTTGCTTGTCTGTTTCCTGACGGCGGTGGTCGTTGCGCCGCTGATGGAGGAGATTTTGTTCCGCGTCGTCATCCAGGGCGGCATCGAAGCATCGCTCCGGCGGACATGGGGCCGGTCGGCCTGGGCCATGCGCTTGCCGGTTTTGATCACGGCCCTGTTCTTCGCGATGATCCACTTTCGCACGCGATCCGAATCCGAGCCGAACATCGACCTGCTGTTCAAGGCAATGACGGCCAATTTGCTGGGGAGCCTGGCCACATTGTCGGTTGTCGGCGCATTTCTCCGCGTATTTTACCGCGCCCGGCCGGTTGATTTCGGCCTGCGGGATTTCCGGCGAATCGGTCGCGACGCGTTGGGTTCCTTTCTCCTGCTGCTGGCCTTGCTGATCCCGGTTTACATCGTCAACGTTTCCGTCACAACGTTCGCGAAATCGCAATGGGCCGCCGCCATCGGCCTGACCAGCGCCATGATCGATCCGATTCCGCTGTTCCTGTTCGCGTTGGTCATCGGGACGCTGTATTATCGCACACGACGCATCGCGTCGGTGTTTTTCCTGCACGCTTTTTTCAATTTATACAGTTTTCTGATCTTGTTGTACCTGGCCTTTAGTGCCGGGTGAACCAGAGCTCACTCAAAAAATGATTTTCAGCCAGAAGGGGTGGCTGCGGTCGAGTCGCGTGCGGACGTCTTCAAGCATGTCGGCGAGCTTGCCTTCGAGCAGGCCGCTTGCCGCGGTGCGGCGGCCGTTGATCTGCACCTCGATCCGTTGGTCGAAATTGACAAGCTCCGGCGAAAACCAGATCGTCGTTTGTGCCGCGGACGACGTGATTCGCACGCGGTTCAGCGAGGTGACGTTCGTTTCAATCCGTGTCGGCCGGATGTTGGGCGGCGGTCCGCTCGCGGTCCAGTCGGTCGGATCGACCATCGTCGACGCGGGAAAGCCCTTGCCCTCGACCCACCAGAAGAAGTTGTCCCAGGGCCGCAGCGAGTTGACTTCAAAATTCTTCAGCGGAAATACCCGTCGCTGGCGTTCCATCCAGTCGAACAGGTTCAAAATTTCGTCCGAAAACGCTTCGTGCCCCCGACCGATGAAGGAAACCACGGTACAGCGGTAATTTTCGGCGGCCCGCGCGGTCAGGTATTTGTTGAAATTGCCGTTGTTGAAATCGCGGCTGACCGCCCCGTCGAGTTCGCCGTTGACGAAATACAGCGGGACATACCTCGCGTTGAGCGAGTACGACCCGACGTACTTTCGCGCGGAAGCGGTGATCGGCATGACGCCGGCCCACAGGTCGGGGTGCGAAAGGCCGATGTCCCACGCCGCGTCCCCGCCGGACGAATGGCCCGTGAGGAAGACGCGGTCGACATCGACGGAAAAATGCCGCAATACGTCGTAATACGAATACAGCACCGCACCGTGCGCCGCGGCGGAATAATCGTAACCCGGCGTACCGCTGACGTTCCAAAGCGGGGACATGACGATATAACCGTGCCGCGTGGCCTGGCCGGCCCGACGTTCGTTGCGCCAGCTTCCGGCCCACCATTCGATCTGTTGTTCGGGCGTCGTCTTTTCACCGTGCAGGCTGATAATGAGCGGGTATTTCCGGTGCGGGTCGTATTCCGGCGGCAGTTGTACGCAATAGGCGAACGGCGATAAATGGCCGAACGCGGGCGTTTCCAACTGGTAATAACCCGGCTTTCCGGCGACCGGTTTTTTCGGGACGGGGTAAACCGGCTTCATCATCGGCAGAATTTTCGTGATGATTTCCAGCGTGCCCGCTTCCTCCGACTCGATTTTTTTCATGGCCGCGTCACGTTCGTCGGCAGTGTCGCAGGTGAGATATTCGCGAACGTTGTCCCGCGTCTTGAACATCGAAACGGCCATCGGCAGCGCGGTGACGGCCTCGTTTTCGCCGACGAGCCAGCCGCTGGCGGCCAGGGCCAGCTTTTCCTCGACCGGCATCGACTCGTCGTCGATCATCAGTTGCAGCGGCGAAAAACGTCCGATCGTGTTCCGGGTCAGTTCCGCGCTGATTTCGTCCAGAATCGGCGGCACGGCGGCCCGTAACTTCTCCTCTTCGACCCGGTCGACGTATCCGTAAAGCGTTTCCATGAGCCGGGTGCGCCACTGTTCGTATTGCGAGTCCTCCTCAACCATGCTGTTGACGGCCTGCAAGGTTTCGACCGTCGCTTTTTCCGTCGGGAACTCGGCGAGGAACGGTTTGGTGAATTCGTACTGGCCCGCGCTGCGACGCAGGGCAAGTTCCCGCCGCACCTGTTCGGTTTCCTGTTGCCCCAGGATGCGTTGCAAGGGCAGCAAGTCCTGCGTGACGCGCTCGTTCGAACCGAAGTCTTCAAGGATGGCCGCCAACTCGTTCCCGGCTTCATTGTAGCGCTCGCTTTGGATGTAAAACCGGACGATGCGTTTGCGGTCTTCGAGATTTTTCGGATTGATCTGCTTCATCAAAATCCGCGTGATCACGCTTTGCGGGAGGCTGTTCGTCGCGATGCGCATATCCCAGACCATCCCGCGGCTGGCCACCACGACATAGCGGGGGTTGATTTCCGTGATCGTCTGCTCGACCGGCACGTTGCCGTTGACGATGACGATGCGACGCCCGAACTCGTCGAACGGTTCGTATTTGTCGTCATACGACATGAACGGGGCAAGCCGCCCCTTGTCCCTGCCGACTTCCGCCGCCGAACGCCGGATGCGAAAACGCTCCAACGATTCCTCGACGACCGTGTCGATCGTTTCCGCCACGCGAAAACGGGAAACGAAAATGCGCCGCAAGCCGTCGTTGATGACGACGATGGGCCGCGACCGTTTCGTGGCCTGTTCGGCGTCCTCGGCAGATTCCTCGACGCGCGAGAGCATCGCGTGCGGACCGCGAATGACCCGCCCGTCTTTCATGACGATCTGTGCCGGACAGATTCGCCCGGCACAAAACAGGATCACACAAAGCATCAAGGGTAAAATAATCGGACGAAACGCAACACTCATGGGATACCGCTTCAGTAAGGAAACCGGCACGGAATAATGATGAAACATCAATTTTCAAGTATACCGCCCGACAAGGCGAATGACAATCTTTTTTGCCGGAAATCGCGGCAAAGATGAAATCCGCACTGTATTATTAACCACGCAATTCCCATTGAAACGAACAAGCGTCAAAACAGGAAATTTTGCGACACCTGCGGGTATTGTGACGGGTCATAGCCGAGATGCTGCACGCCTTTGCCGGTGAGAATGCGTCCGCGCGGCGTGCGGACCATCAGTTCGCTTCGCAGCAGGAAGGGTTCGACTTCGTCGATGATCGTGTCCGGGGCGACGTTCATCGTATGTGCGACCGCCTCGACGCCGACCGGCCCGCCCTGGAAAACGCGGAGAATCGTTTCAAGATATTTGCGGTCCTGGGCGTCCAGCCCGAGGATATCGACCCCGGCCATTTCGAGCGCCTTGCGAGCGACTTCGACCGTGATGCGTCCGTCGGATCGCGCGTCGGTGTAATCGCGGACCCAGCGCAGGCGGTTGTTGGCCAATCGCGGGGTGCTGCGGCTTCGCGAGGCGATTTCATACGCGGCTTCCTCCGTGATTTCGACGGTGAGTTTCGCGGAACTTCGCCGCACGATGACCGACAGTTCCTCGACGGTGTAAAAATCGAGGTGCTCCCGCATCTGGAAGCGGTCGCGCAGCGGGGCCGAAATCAGCCCGGTCCGCGTCGTCGCGCCGATGAGCGTGAACGGTTTGAGCTGGATGTTGAGCGTCCGGGCGTTGACCCCTTCGCCGAGCGTCAGGTCGATGCGGAAATCCTCCATCGCGGGGTACAGGAATTCTTCGACCGATTTGTGCATGCGGTGAATTTCGTCGATAAAAAGGACGGAACCTTCTTCCGCGTTGGTCAGGTAGGGCACCAGGTCTTTCGGGGCCCGGAGCGTCGCGCCGTTGCCGATCTGCACGTTGACGCCGAGTTCGCGCGGGATGCACATCGCGAACGTCGTTTTGCCGAGTCCCGGCGGACCGTCGAAGAGGACATGCCCCAGCGGTTCGCCGCGTTTGCGCGAGGCTTCGATGGCCACTTCGATCCGCTCGTACACGTCGCGCTGCCCGACCATTTCGAGCATCCGCTGCGGCCGCAGCGCACGCTCTTCGTCGAGCGTCAAGACGCTTTTTGCCGCCGCCATCAAATCCGGCTGTTCGTCGCCGGGGCCGAAAATCGCTTCCCGTGGCACCGTCCGTTACCGTTTCCATCGTTTGAGTTCCATTTCCCGCGCCCGATGTGCCGGTTGCACAGTTCGCCCGCACGAAAAATTAGCGAAACGTAAATTTTACCCCGATTTCCGAAAATATCAAGTGTTGTCAAACGTCACGATTTTTTGAAACGAGAATGCCGTAGTGCTCATCTTGCCGTATGTTTTGATTGTTGATGAAATTGCCGGATTTGCGGGTTATGTCAATTTCAACTTTCCAACGGGGCGGGAAATATTGCATTCCGGCTTATATGAGGATTCGCAATAATCTATTTTTGATGAACCGTTTTGTGTTCCTCCATTGAAAGGCCGCGAATGTCGATTGCGCATGCAAAAACCGTACTGCCGGCTGGAATCATGTTCCTGCTGGTTCTGTCATTGACCGGATGTCGTGAGAAACATGTGCCGGAAGCGATCGCGCCGAAAGTCGTTGTGGCCCGGGTCGGACAACAGGATGTCCCGCTGTACCGGGAATACACCGGCGTCACGGAAGCGAGCATCAAGGTCACGCTCATCGCCCGGGTGAGCGGTTTCCTCGAAAAAATGCTCTTTGTCCCAGGCGACATCGTTCGCGAAGGCCAGAAGGTGTTCGTCATCGAACAGACGCAATACAAAGCGGACGTCGAGATCGCCGAAGCGAACCTGGAAAAGGCGAAATCGTCGGTCATTTATTACGAGCTGGTTTATCTCCGCTACAAGGGCCTGCTGGCGACGAAGGCCGTTTCTGCGGAGGAATTCGACCAGGCCCGCGACAATTACGACCAGGCGAAGGCCAACGTCCTTGAGATGCAGGCCCAACTCGACATCGCGAAACTGAATTATTCCTACACGGAAGTGTTTTCACCCGTGACGGGAAAAATCAGCCGAAATCTCGTCGACCCCGGCAACGTCGTGGCTTATTCCCCGCAGCAGGAAACGGAACTGGCGACCGTGACGAAGATGGACCCGATTTTCGTCTACTTCCAGATCAGCGACAGCGACTTCGGCGACGTCATCCGCATGAGAAAAGCGGAGCGGAAAGATTCCGAAACGAAGGAAATTATGCAAACGCAACCGGTTCGCGGCGGGTTTGAAATGAGCCTCATGGAAAAACCTTACGGAACGCAGGCCGATCCCGCCGGTTTCTGGCAGTACAAGGGGCAGGTCACCTACGACGACAACACGATCGACCGGAGCACCGGAACGATCACGCTGCGGGGCGAAATCGCGAACCCGGACTACGAGATTTATCCCGGCTGGATTTGCCGCGTCCGTATTCCCTATCGTGTCGCGAAAGGGGCCCTGCTCGTGCATGAAGAGGCCGTGGCCATTGATCTGGACAGCCGCTACATGTTGATCGTCGGCGAAAACAACGTCGTCGAGCGCCGCAAGGTCGAGGTCGGCGAAATGGCCGGCGACAACATGCTGATCATCAACTCCGGCGTCAAAGCAGGGGAAACGTATATCCTTGAAGGACTTCAAAAAGCCAAAGTCGGAAAACCGGTTTCGCCGATGGCACCGCCCCCGCAACCAAAAACGTGAAGTCCGCAGTCATTTCATTTTTAGTTTTTCACTGTTAGTTTTTCACTTCCCCATGTTCAGCCGTTTTTTTATTGATCGACCGATTTTCGCGGGTGTCATTTCCCTGGTGATCGCACTCACCGGGCTGTTGACGATTTTCCTGCTGCCCATCGCGCAGTTCCCGGACATCGTGCCGCCAACGGTCAACGTGACGGCGACCTATCCCGGGGCGAATTCCACCGAACTGGCGAATACGGTCACAATTCCCATCGAAATCCAGGTCAACGGCGTCGATGACATGATTTACATGTCGTCTTCCAGTTCGAACGACGGGTCGCTGTCGATGAACGTGACCTTCGAGGTCGGCACCAATCCCGACATCGCGACGGTGAACGTGAACAACCGCGTCCAGCAGGCGATGCCCGTCCTGCCCGACGAGGTGCAGCGACAGGGCGTCACCGTGCAGAAAAAATCGACGAGTCTGGTCATGGTCGTCGCCCTGTACGACCCGAACGCGAAAACGAACCCCGAATCGGCCAAGACGCCGCTTTACCTCTGCAATTACGCCATGATTTACGTCCGCGACGTGCTCGCCCGCGTGCCCGGTGTCGGATTGGCGAAGGTGTTTGACGAGCGCGATTTCGGGATGCGAGTCTGGCTCGATCCGAAAATCCTGGCCGAACGCGGCATCTCCGTGCAGGATATCATCAGCGTCATTGAAGAACAAAACGTGCAGGTCGCCGCCGGGACCATCGGCCAGACGCCGTCGCCCGACAACCAGAAGACCGAAATCGTCGTCACCGCGTTGGGGCGGCTTGAAAACATCGAGGATTTCGCCGAAATGACCGTCCGCGTCGACAGCGAGGGCCGCATTTTGAAGCTCAAGGACATCGGCCGCATCGAAATGGGGGCCCAAACCTACACGCCGGAATCGTTCTACAACGACCAGCCGGCTTCGATCATCGGGATTTACCAGCTTCCCGGTTCGAACGCGCTCGACGTCGCCAACGGGGTTTACGCCGCGCTCCGGGACATGGAAAACGATTTCGACCGCAACGGCGTCGCTTATGCCGTCAGTCACGACATGACGCGTTTCGTGGTTTCCTCCATCAGGGAAGTCTGCGTGACGCTCGCCATCGCGATCCTGCTGGTCATCATCACCGTGTTCATTTTCCTGCAGGACTGGCGGGCCGTGCTCATCCCGACGCTGGCCATTCCCGTTTCGCTGCTCGGGGCCTTCGCGTTGATGATGGCCTTCGGTTATTCGATCAACACGCTGTCGCTGTTCGGCGTCGTGCTGGCGATCGGGATCGTCGTCGACGACGCGATCATCGTCGTGGAAAACTGCCGGCGGCTCATCGACACGGAAGGGCTTTCCGCGAGGGACGCCGCCTGCAAGACCATGTTGCAGGTCCAGGGGCCGGTCGTCGCGACGGCGCTCGTGCTCATGGCCGTGTTCGTTCCGACGGGCTTCATGCCGGGAATCGTCGGGCGGCTGTTCGCCCAGTTTTCCCTGACCATCGCCGGCGCGACGGGCATTTCCGCGATTTGCGCCCTGACGCTTTCGCCGGCCCTTTGCGGGCTTTTGCTGCGGCCTTCGCGCAAGAATAAATTTTTCTTCTTCCGGTGGTTCAACTCCTTTTTTTCCGCGTTTTCACAAGGCTATCTCGCCGGGGTCGGCAAATTGCTCCGCATGGCCGCGGTCATTTTGCTGCTCTGGGTCGGGCTCATCGCGGGGGTCGGTTACACCGGCAAACATCTCCCGACCGGCTTCCTGCCGAACGAAGACCAGGCGGTGATTTACGCCGACGTCCATCTGCCCGACGGCGCCTCGTTCAACCGGACCAAGGCCTTCACGAAAAAACTGACCGACGACCTGCTGCTCGGCGTCGACGGCGTCGAAAACGTCGTCGTGGTCAACGGCAACTCCATGATCAACAACGTGCAGTCGTCCAATTCCGCGATGTTCATCATCGCCCTGAAGGAATGGGAATTCCGCAAAAAGACGGGGCTCGACGCCGATTCGATCGCGCGGCGGCTCACCGCGTCGATGGACGACTTCCCCGGCGCGATCACGTTTTATTTCAACCCGCCTCCGATCATGGGGCTTGGCACCTCCGGTGGCATGCAACTGGAACTGCTCGACAAGGCGTATTACGGCAACGTGCCGTTGTACGAAGCCGCCGGCCAGGTCCAGGAAACGGCCATGCAAAGCGGGTATTTTTCCTCGATCACGGGGGCGTTTCACCCCGCCGCGCCGATGTATTACCTCGACATCGACCGCGACAAGGCGCAAAAGCTCCAGGTTTCGCTCCAGGAACTGTTCTCAACGCTGCAGGGCTATTTCGGGTCGTATTACATCAACGACTTCAACCGGTTCGAGCACGTGTTCAAGGTCATGGTCATGGCCGACAAGGATTATCGCGCCGTCGAACGGGATTTGACGAATATCAAGGTCCGCAACAACAACGGCGACATGGTCCCGATCCGTTCGTTCGTCAAAAGCCGGATGGTCGTCGGGCCGGACATCGTATACCGCTACAACATGTATCCCTCGACGCTGATCACCTCGCAAACCGCGGCCGGCGTCAGCACGGGCCAGTGCATGAACGCGCTTGAGGAAGCCTGCGGGGACATTCACGGCGGGTTCGGGTTTTCCTGGACGGACACGTCGTATCAGGAGAAGAAGGTCGGTCATTCGGCGATCATCATTTTCGGGCTCGCGACGGTTTTCGCGTTTCTCGTCCTCGCGGCCCAGTACGAAAGCTGGTCGGCCCCGCTGATCATCATGATGGCCGTCCCGCTGGCCGTCGCCGGCGCGTTTCTCGGCATCATGGTCCGCGGTCTCGACTTCAACATTTACACGCAGATCGGGCTGGTCATCCTGATCGGGCTGTCGGCCAAAAATTCGATTCTCATCGTCGAGTTCGCCCGCGACGCGAACAAGGAGGGCAAATCGGCCTACGATTCCGCGCTCGAAGCGTCGCGATTGCGGCTGCGTCCGATTCTCATGACTTCGTTCGCGTTCATCCTCGGCGTTCTGCCGTTGGTCGTCGCGACCGGCGCCGGGGCGATCAGCCGCCAGGCGATCGGCACGACGGTCTTTTTCGGGATGCTGGCCGTCACTTGCGGCGGAATTTTCATCACGCCGTCATTCTACCTGCTCGTGCAAAGCATCGTCGATAAACTGGGACGCAAGACCTGACGCGAAATCAAGGCAGGGCGGTCACGCAGCGACCGCCGCAGTGCGCCGAACAAGTTCGGCGGCTAAGAATTCTGCATTCATCATTCTGCACTCTGCACTTCCTTGCCATTCCTGTGAGTTGTTGCACGAACTGCGAAATTGAGGTAAAATTCGCGTTCAAGGGTGAAAATATCCGCCCTGCTTTTTATGCCAAAATATTTCCTACGGACATCTCCTGCAACAGAATCAAACGCATCATTTGAAAAGGAATCGAAAGACGAATCATGATCACGAAGATAACGGGAAAGCTGGTCGCGCTCGGCGCGGAATGTGCGACGATTGAAGCGGGCGCCTTTGAGTACGAGGTTTCGATCCCGGAATTCACGCGGCGGCATTTGCAGTCGGAACTGAAAAAAAACGTGTCGCTGCACACCATCGAGTACATCGAAGGCGGCCAGATGCAGACGCGAATGACCCCGCGCATGATCGGTTTTCTCACCGAGGTCGAACGCGAATTTTTCGACCTGTTCTGTTCCGTCGACGGCGTCGGCGTCAAGAAGGCGTTGCGTGCGATGATACGCCCCGTGCGCGAGGTGGCCGCCGCGATCGAGGAAAAGGACGAAAAATGGCTTTCGAGCCTGCCCGGCATCGGCCCCGCGACCGCCGAACGCATCGTGGCCAAACTGCGGAGGAAAGTGCCCAAATTCGCGCTCATGGTGGCTCGCGACGTCACGGAAATCGACACACAGCCGGACGTCGTGTCCGAAGCCTTCGAGGCCCTGCTGACGCTCGGTCACGGCGAGTCGGAAGCTCGCAAACTGATCGACTCCGCCCTGACGAACAAAAAGAAATTCAAGGACACGACCGAACTCCTGCAGGCCATCTACCAGCAGGTCGGCCGCAAGTGAAGATTTTTGCCAACGAGAGGAAACCGCCATGCCGGATCGGGACGACAACGGGAATTCCGTTCAAATGTCGGGCGAGAAAATCGAACGCAAGCCGTGGAAAATCGGCTGCCTGACCTATTTCGTCGTCATCGTGATTGTGTTGATCGTGCTGGTCTGGTTCAATTTCCTGCGCAGCGGGTCGCCGCTTCGCATCTCGAAGGAGACGACCTACATCACCGAGCCGCTCACGCCGGACGGTCGTTTCGTCGATTATTTCGCCGCGCTGGAGCAGCGGGTCTATCCGCCGGAAATGCGAACGGACGACAACGGTTTCCGCGTCGTTTTTCGCGCACTGGGTGATTTCACCGGCGAGACTCGCGATCCTGCCCTCCTGCGACAACGATATGAGAAACTGGGACTGGATTTCATCCGCGACAAGCCGACGCTGACGTATGTGGAGCCGGACAAGTTTTTCAGAAACCGATACATTTCGCACCCGGAAGATTTCGCGGATATCGTTCCCACGGAAGCGGAACCCGCCTTTGATCCGGCGAATTATTGGCTTTCCCTGGCCAAATCACCGGATTTGCACAAAAACGCCATCGCCCAACAGTGGCTCGCGGAAAACGGCGCCGCGCTCGATTTGGTGTCCGAACAGGCGAAAAAGCCGGTATTCGTCACGCCGTATGTCACTACGGGGGAATCCATGGTCCTGCTGTGCCTGCTACTTCCCGATGCGCAGAACATGCGGGCTTTCGCGCGCGGGCTTGACGCCCGGGCCTGCATCCGTGTCGGGGAAGGCGATTTCGACGGAGCCATTGACGATATTCTGGCTTGCTACCGACTCGGACGACATGAGGAACAGCAGGCCACACTGATTGAATGCCTGGTCGGACTTTCCATGGACGGAATCGGCCACGACATTCCGTTTGACACCAATCCGGAAGTCCGGGCGAACGCGGAACAGCTCAAACGCCTCCGGGACGAACTGGCGGCGTTGACACCGCGAAAGGGATTTGTTCACAAATTGGAAACGGAGCGTTTTACGTTCTTGGACATCCTGACAAGCATCGCCAGGAATCAATCTTTTTCCGGCTTTACCAGCGGAAGCGGCGGTGCCGTTGACAAAACCATATCGATCGTCGGGCTGGACTGGAACCTGATTTTTAAAAAAGCCAACAAAGTGTTTGACGAAATGACGGCCGGGACATATTCCTATCCGCCCCCGTCGATGAATCCCACGCGGCTGCTGACGTTGGGAGCACGCTCGGAGCTTGTGGCGGATATTTTCATCGAGTGGTTTCTGCCCGCGGTCGAAGCGGCCAACGAAGCCTACCGGCGGACGGATTGCAGCATGAACCTGAAACGCATCGTCCTGGCAATGCACCTTTACGAGCGGGACCACGGGACGTTGCCGCCGGCGTTCAGCGTTGATGCGGAAGGCAAGCCGCTGCACGGCTGGCGGACGCTGCTGCTGCCGTATTTCGGCGAAGAAACGCTGGATGAACTGTATGCGCAAATCCGCCTCGACGAGCCGTGGGACAGCGAACACAACTCGCAATTTCACGAAACGAACCTCGACGTTTACCGCTGCCCGAGTTATGCGTCGCTGAAGGACGGCGAGACGTCCTACGCGGTCGTCACCGGCGACGGGCTGCTTTTCACCGAAGACGGGCAGGGTCAAACTCTCGCCGGGCACGGGGTGAACATGCTGATGGTCGTCGAACGCAACGACGCCGCCTGCTGGATGCGACCCGCCGCGGAAGTGCCGCAAACGCTCGCCGAAACCGGACGGATCGGCAAAGGGCCGGGCTCCGTCGGCAGCCGACACACCGGCGGCGCGAATTTCGGAATGCGCAACGGCGCCGTCCCGTTTCTTTCCGAAACCATCAACGCCGAAGTGTTCCGCAATCTCATCCGCGGCACGGCAAAAGAACGACCGTGATGGCGTGCCGTAACCAGAGCCCGAAGTGTAAGCGAGGGATCAAGGTAGGGCGGTCTCGCCGAGACCGCCGCCGTATCTGCTCCATCCCTGAAAGATACCACATTGTCAAGAGGGTCTCATCTGGTTTTTTGAATTAAAACAGCCCTGCCTGGGCATACGTTTTCCGGCTTCGGATTGCTCCGAAGTTTGATATTTTTTACTCAAGGCGATGCCGCCATGTTATTTTGGTGATGTCTTTTGCGGATTTTCCACGAGTTTGAAGTTCGCGCGTGTCACACATGTTCGAGACTGCCTTGACGATTTGTCGGCGGTGATTGACCGCTTGCGTCTCCATCCATCCCTTCGTGGTCACGGCCCCGATGTCAGGCGGGGACGCCCGGTGCTTTCGCATCGGCACTGATGATTTTCTTCGATTGTCCTGAAAATCACGGGTTCCAATCAGTAACACGTTCGCGAGAAAAAGTTTTCCCCAAAGCGATGGAGCAGAACGAACCTCATTGATTTTCAGGGAACCGTTCATGAACGGTTCGGCAACAAACGATTCAAACTTTTCGTAAAATCATTTTCCTTTCGTCATTTCATGTGTTATATTTTCTTGTTCGGTGAAGCGGAGGTAGACTCTGCGGAGGCGCAACCTCGCCAAGGAATAACCGGCCAACGAGAATCACGCTTTCGATTTGTTTCGGCAGGTTGAAGGCGTTTTTTTGTTTCCATGATTCTTGTTGCCATGCCTTAAAAAACCTTCATTTTCCGCATGATGAGGGTTGCTTTCCTGAATGTGCGTCGGCGGAGCATAGTGGAATTGATAGCTTTTCTCCCAACGGAGGATGTGCCAGGCTATCGTCGCAAGTTTTCGCATCACGGCCACTCTCGCCGTCTTGGCTCCGCGACGCGTTTTGATCTTCTTGTGCCATGTTTTCATGTCAGGACATTTTCGCACGGCATGATTGACCGCGTGATTCAAAACATGTCGTGCCATGCGACTGCCGGTCTTGGTAATGGAACCGATGCGGTGTTTCGACTCTCCACTGTTGCGACATCCCGGCGTCAACCCAAAATAATTCGCAAGGCTGTCCGGCGTTTTGAAACGCATGATGTCTCCGACCCGGGAAAACAGCGTGATCGCCCCCATGACGCTGATACTGGGAATGGATGTCAATCGCATGATGGCCGGATTGCCTTCGTAACATTTCGCCAATTCCGATTCGACGGATAGTATCTGCGCATCATACTCCTTCCAAATCTTGAGATGAATATCCGTTTCCGTTCGATCACACGTCGGCAATTCCAATTTTTCGAGCCATCGCCGATTCTTCTGTGTGCCGTAACGTTTTTGCGACGGGGCGTCCTGGTCCATGTTGTGTTTTCTCAAAAGTCCGCGGACCTTATTGATGACCTTCGTTCGCTGGGCAACGAGGAATTCCCGTAAATTGGCGAGTTGCCGCGTTTTGGCATCTCCATATTCCGGCAAAAACACACGGCGTATTCCATTTGGCCGGGCATCGTCTTGCAAACGTTTGCGATTGGTCCAAAGCAGTTCGCACAACGCATTGGCGTCACGCCGATCGGTTTTGAGTCGCGAGGTGTTGTCCGGTTGAACGACCACGATTTCTTTGCACCGACATTCCTTGAGCTTTTCATGCAACCAGTCGTGAAAACCGCAAACCTCGAAAATGGCCATGAAACCGCGACAACGACCGGCCTGTTTGACCAGCGAGTTGAAAAATTCCGAGATCGTGTCATGTTGGGTGCTGACCTGGCCTGTCTGGATGACATCGCCTTTTTCATTGCGAAGGTTGATGGTGATTTGCGATTTGTGCAGGTCGATTCCGAGGTAAAGCATGGGAGTCTCCTTTGTTAAAAGTTGATTTGGAAAATCAACTTTAGCTTACGAGAGACTCTCTTGTGGAAATCGAATCGCCGTTCGACTTGGTGTCTTTCTGAATATCAGTTC
>JAVBQX010000351.1:0-39122 GCA_031548645.1 Thermoguttaceae bacterium | reverse complement strand
GTGGCCAAAATGACCAGCAGAATCTGTTTTCGCATTTCGATGTTGCGCAAGGCGTCGAAAATCTGCTGGAACAGCCCGTAATAGGTAAAATGCGCGGCGACGCGTTCGGCCCGCGTCCGGTGACGGATGCCGGAAGCCCCGGGATTCTGGGACGCGCCGGTTTTGATTTCGCTGCTGCTCGACGGGCCGTTTGTGTTGGGACGATTCGGGCGTTGAGGATTGGAGGTGCTCATCGGGTGTCGTCCTCCGTGGTTGCGGGGGACGCGGTTTCACCGGCAAATTCCTCGGAATGCTCCGCATGTTCGCGCGGATGATCGAACACGACGCGGCCGGTCTGTTCGTAGGCGTTGACAATCTGTTGCACGAGGCTGTGCCGCACGATGTCGGTCGAACCGAGTCGGACGGTGCCGATTCCGTCGATGCCCTTCAATCGCATCAGGGCGTCGACCAGCCCGCTCTTCTTGTGCGAAGGCAGGTCGATTTGCGTCACGTCGCCGCACACGGCGATGCGCGAGCCGAAACCCATGCGGGTCAGGAACATTTTCATCTGCGCGACGGTCGTGTTTTGCGCTTCGTCGAGAATGATGTAGGCGTTGTTGAGCGTTCGGCCCCGCATGTAGGCGAGCGGGATGACTTCGATGCGGTCTTCCTCCATCGCGCGGCGCAACATGTCCCGGTCGATCATTTCGCCGAGGGCGTCGAACAAAGGACGCAGGTAGGGGTTGATTTTCGCGTGCAGGTCGCCCGGCAGGAAACCGAGACTTTCGCCCGCTTCGACGGCGGGCCGCACGAGCACGATTTTGCGGATGCCCTCCGAACGCAAGCCCTCGACGGCCCGGGCCACCGCGAGATAGGTCTTGCCCGTTCCGGCCGGGCCCGTGCAGATAACGACTTCCTTGCGCCGCAACATTTCAACGTAACGCGCCTGCCCCGCCGTTTTGGGACGCACGCGCCGGGCGCCGTAAACGTCGAGCGGTTTGGCGTGGGAGATTTCGATTCCCTGCTGAACCTCGGAAATCGCCCGTTGAACGTCGTCGGCCACCAGTTCGCCGTATTGCCGGACATAGACCTGCAACTGTTCGAACAGTTGCGACGCCTTGTTGACCGCTTCCGGCTCGCCTTTCAGGACCAGGTGGCCGTCGTCGATGCTGATCGCCACCCCGAGCGCACGTCGGACCATGCGCAGGTATTCGTCCGAAGGGCCGAAAACCTTCTGCAGAATCAAATGGTCCATGATGGCGACTCTGGCGTCCGACATGTCTGTATTTACATGAAATGATCGTTATGGGAATGCTGTTGAAATCGCGAATAGCCGGGCTTGTGTTCCGGCGATGCAATAGGATTCGGGTACGTGACGATCATCTTTTGTTGATTGGATTATGGCCAATAGATTATAGTATTTATTAGCCGAGGTTTTTATTATAAGCATGATGATTTAAAATCACCATAACATAATGCTACAAAATGGAATGAATTTTCACAACTTTGATAAAATAAATGACGATTATTGCAAGTGACTGCCGTCAATAAAGCAATTTTTAATATGCATGGTTATCATTTCAGTTCAAACGTCAATAACTTGCGAACAATATTTCGTTTCAACAGGCTTGGCGTTTGATGAAAAAAGCGAAAGTAATCAGGACGATGACGGTTCCCAGTGAGACAATGTGAAAAATACTCCCGAGACAATGATAGTATGCAAAGCGGTTGTCGGTGGATAAATCAACGTAAACCGCCTGATTTTTCGCACGTTCGCCAATCGCAAGGATGTTTCCCGAGCCGTCGATTCCGACGGAAAACCCGCCGTTGGTCGCGGCCATGCAAGGTTTGCGGTTCTCAACCGCCCGAAAGATGTGTGTCGCCAAGTGCATATCAATCTGCGATGAATGCCGAAACCAGCCGTCGTTGGAAATATTGATTAAAAAATCCGGTTCTTCCCCACGTTCCGATAAGGTTAATATTTGTTGCCGGATCAGGCTTGACGATGAGCTTTCAAAACAAATATTTGCAGAAGCGCGATAGGATTCAAATTCCTTATTATCTCGATTATTATGATCGAATTTATTATCTATAATTTTGTGCAAAAAAATGCAGACGGGTGTTTTGCCAAAATCAGCCCGTTGGCAAAGCGTCTTCAAAAAAAAGCTTTCCGGTAAATATTCCGCAAGAGGGACATATTCGCCAAACATGACGAGCAGCATTTTATCGTAACGAAAATATTTGGGGGCGGTCTCACCTCGTCGTGAAGAATCATAATCTATTGTATTAGCATTTTCAATCAGCAGGGCGGAATTATACTGAAAATATCGATCTTTTTTTTCGGAATAAACGCAGGATGCCGCCCCGTAAATACATGGCTTGCCAATTTGTTGCGACAACTCAAAGATTTTTTTATTTTCTTCTGACAATAATTTTTTTATCCCATCTTCCGTCAGCCGTTTCAAGGTGTCCTGAGACAATTCCGAACGGTCGACATCAACCCAGGGAAGAATGCAAGTGCTTTCCGGCCAAATAATGAGATCAACGTTGTGCTGTTGATTCCGCGCCGTGTCGATGGCCAGCTTTGTGTAGTTGTCAAAAATCTCCTCATACCACTTCGGCGGCGCAGACAACGAGGCTTTGTAATTCCCCTGCAATAACGCAACGGAAATCGGAGGCTTTGCAGATGGAAGAAGTTGTGATTCCCGGAACTTTGCGTAATCTATTAAGAATAAAAATGTTAATGCAACCGCAAGAGAACACGCGGCAATGCGTCGGGGCGAAAGATTTCGAGTGGGTGAAGGCTGTAAATCCACTGGCAGACAGTACCCGATCAAAACGCCGACAAAAATCATAACCGCCCCGACAAGGGACTCGCCACCGACATCGGCCAATTGAATCAGGGCCGTTTGCCGCATCTGGGTGTGTTCCAACAGCGCGAAACCGAAGCCGCCCATGAGCGTTTTTTGCAGGTACATGACCGCTAACCAAGCCACCGGGGCGGCGAACCACACGGGAAAGCGAAATTTTCCAAAAACCGGGATATGATGCACCGTTCGGGCAAAAAAAACGAACAGCGGAAAGTAAATTCCGAGATAACAGCTCATGGCAACCCAGCCGAAACAGGTGGCCCAATGCGCGTAACAGACCCAGTGGACGGCCACGGCCCAAAAAATCACCCCAACAAGCCAAATCTGCCGGTAGGGATGCCCTCGCAAGAGTCGGCGATGACGTTTTTTTGATTTTTGATCGTTTTGATTCGGGGAAACGGTTGCAATCTGGGCATGGGAAAGCGTTTTCCGGCGAAGGACCGGCGTCCAACAAGCCGCGACCAGCCAGCCGAGCCACCAGAGTTCCACCGGCGGAAGCGCCAGCAGATACAAAACGATCCCGGCGAGCATCAACCCGAACACGCCCTGATACCAAGCGATGAAAGCCATTTTTTTTGATTTTTGCATGTTATTCCTCAGGCAAAAAATCTTTGTCAATTCCCCCGGAAAACGCCAAGAAAAACTTGCGGCGCGAAGGGGGGGAGATTACCATATATAAAGGTGCGTTGAAAAGTTTCGTGAAACATGTCGCGAAAATTTTCAACTAATTTGGAGCAATCATCACATTAGACCGTATGATCCGGGGCGCGTAAAGTCCGTTTCGTTCGCGAGAAGGCTTTTTGTGCCGTTGCCGTCAGGAGTGGAAGAGAATGACTCATCGAGGATTCGCCCTGTTTTTTGCCTTGATTTTTCTGGCTTGCGGAACCGCTTTCGCCCAGTCGAAAACGGATGCCGACCTGCTTTACGGTCAGGGAGTGCATGCCTTCAATTCGCGACAATACGCCGAAGCGATCGGGTTTTTCGACCAGATCGAAGCCCTGGACGCCCAGGACCCCCGGGCTTACTTTTTCCGCGGACTGGCCCATGCCAGGTCTGGGAATGACATGGCCGCGAACGCGGATTATGTGACGGCTTCCAAAATGGAATTGACCGTCGCGGGCCGTTCCTACAGCGTTCCCAAAGCCCTCGAACGCATTCAGGGCCGTGAACGCATGACAATTGAGCAGCACCGCCGGGCGGCCAGGCGTGCCTGGGATGCCGAACAAAACCTGCGACGACAGGACGAATTTTTGGCTCAAAAAGCGGAAAATCAAAAGCTCTACCAGACGATCATCGCATCGGGTGAATCCGCCGTCGAACCCCCGCCGGCCCCTGACGTTTCCGACCTGTCGCTGCCTTTCGGGGCGAGACCCGTCACGCCGTTTGCGGAAAGCAAGCCGGCGGCGCAACTCAAAGCCGTGTCCGGCGCTTCCGGGAACGGATTGTCGGATGACAATATTTTCAAAGAGCAGGTGGAACGGGTGAACTTGCCAAAGGAACCGGAACCCAAACCCACAGCGCCGCCCAAACCGCAAGACCCCGCCGAAACCGGAATTTTTGATTATTCCGATACGGACGACGTGGTCGAAGGGTTTGATACCGGCGCCCTGTTGCAGGGCGTTGATTCCGCGAAACCCCGAGCCGGAAGCGGATTTGGCGGATTTGGTTTTGGCGCCGGGGACGATAACGGCGATTTTGATACCCCGATTTCCAGCGGTGATTTTGGCGGCGGGGATGATAACGCAATGATCATGCCCGGAGGCGGAGGGATGAACTTCGGTCCGGGAAATATCAGCACGGGGCCGTCCGAATCGTCCGCGAAAGAAAGTGGCCGCTCGTTTGGCAAAGGTTTTGCCGGTTTCTTTAAAAAGTCCGGCGGCGAAACCCCTTCCGCTCAACCCGGCGTTTCCCCGTCGAATCAGGGTGAGACGGCGACCGACGCTCAGCCCGATGGGGATGAAGAAGCCGATCCGTTTGGCGATGGCTTTGAATTCTAGGATTGGCTTGGTGCTTTGATTGCGCCATGACGGTCTCGTCGAGGCCGTTGCTGGAATCAATGACGTCGCGTCAGCTCTTGTGTAACCGCTCCAAGACCGTCACGGTTCTGATTTTGTCCCTCGCTTGCGCTTCGGGCTCTGAATCAACGATTCGGCAGGATAACCGTCCGGGCCGGGGCGTAGAAGATATCTCCCTGCGGTTGGCCGCCTGATATTCCGCTTCCCGTAGTTCGTTGTGCCGTGACCGGAACGGCGTTCGGATTCGCAACCGGCGATCCCTGTGCGGTATGGAGCGGTGAAACGGGCGTTGCCACCCGCACGGCAACGGGCGCGGCAATGCGTGTCGTTCCCGTTGGTTGGGCTTCGGGGATAGGCAGAACGGGCCGGGCCGCGGTCGTTGTCGTCGAAGGCAAAACGGGAGGCGTCGCGTTCAATTCGACGGAGGGCGGCGTCAAGCCGGTCAGGTTCGGCGGTGACGGAAGTTCGGCAAAGAACGCCGGGTTCGTCTCCGGCATGGTCACGTTTGCGGACTGAAAGGGTTTGTATTCCGGTTTCGGCGGGGGCGGTTCCGATGCGGCCTCAATCGGCGCATATTGCAGGTTTGCGCGTGTTTCGGCTGATACGCCGGATGCGTTCCCAAGCGTCATGCCGCCGTAACTCTCCCGCGCAAGGTCGGACAATTCCGCAACGCGCGACGCTTCGACATTTTGGGCGGGTTCGTTTGAAACAAGCCCGTGTTCGGACAGGGACGTGGACGCCCAACCGCCGGACGACGTGCGTCCCGACGACACATTGCGATTTTCCGTGCCGCTGACGAAATCGTCAACCGTCGCGAAAAACGATCCCGCTCCGCTGCCGGGGGCAGTCGAAACCGAATCCTGGGATGCTGTCGGCAATGATGGTGCGTCACGATCCGCGGCGACCGCTTGCGCCACGAGGGGCGGCTCTTCGTTGCGGTCGGCGGGAAAACGCAAGGCAAGCAGCCCCCCGCCGAGCAGGAAGCCGCTTGCGATCATCACCTTCAACTCGGGGGGGAGAGAGGAAGTGATCATGCGGTCCAATTGTCATATAAATGTCATTCCGCCTGCCGAAAACCCGGGTGCAACGGGTGGTGTCACGACAACATCAACCAATGCCGTTTATAAATTCCTGAACTCCGTGACATGGGAGTCCGTTTTCCCAAAGGGTAAACGGACGGCTACAAGAGAAATTTCAATTGGCTATGGTAAAACCAACCGGTCGGCGGTTGCGACGACCGGGTGCAATCGGCCGTCGCATTTCATTACGGAAGTATACACCCTGTCGGACGACATTATTTCCGAAGAACGGGTACGAAAACGATTTTGCCGCCGAAAAACGACATCGCGGCGTTACGACCGGCATGTTTTCGCCAGATTCCGCATGAAGGTGGGGAATTGATTTCCGGACAGGTCTATTTTTCGTTGAAGAAAACGAAGATGCCGTTTTTATTGCCAACGAGCACGTCCGGCCCGCCGTCGCCGTTCAGGTCGCCCACCGTTATCTGGGTTCCCACGCCGGAGTTATCGTCGATCAGGTGGGGGCGGAAAACGACACGGTTGTTTTCGTCCAGCGCGTTTTCAAACCAATACAGAACAAACGCCGCATTGGGTTCCGAGTCCCCCTTCGAGCCGTGCGCCCATTTGCGTTTGCCCGTGACGAAATCCATGCGACCGTCTCCGTTGAAATCGGCCATGTCGAAGGCGTGCAACTGCGAGATACGCAGGGCATCGGATTCCAGGTCGGCTTTCACGGGCAGAATTTCGTGCTTTTCCCAACCGATTTGTCCGTTGTCATCGCGAATCTGCCGGTACCACAACAGGCCGTAGTGATGGCAATGCCAGCTGGTGACCACGTCATTTTTCCCGTCGCCGTCAATGTCGAACACGAGCAATTGGGCCGCGGCGTCGGCGAATTCATAGGGGTGAAACTTCCAGGGGCCGTCGGCGTTTTGTTCATCCAGAGCTTCGAACCATCCTTCCGAAACGACGATGTCCGGGCGTCCGTCGCCGTTGACATCGCCGAAGCCCATGCCGTGCCCCGTGCGTTTCAGTTGATCTTCCGGCGTGGAAACGGGGCGAAAGACCCATTCGGCATAGGGATTTGCCGGGTCGAACGACGACCAGCCGACCCGTCCGTCCCTGACATGGAGCAGTTCCGATCGACCGTCCCCGTTGATATCGACGAAGAGCGGGGATTCGTTTCCGACCTGTGCCTCGGCCAGCGTCTTTTTCCAGGGGCCGTCCTTTCCTTTCGGGTTTTCATACCAGAAGGCTTCTCTTCCGGGGAAGCCGACGGCAAGAATGTCCGTCCAGCCGTCGCCGTTGAAGTCGCCGGCAAAGGAAAAAAAGAAGTTCGAATAACCCTCGGGGTCAAGTTCCTTGACTTCGGCGTATTCGTGACGAACGTCAAAGCGGGGGCCTTCATACCAGAACGGTCCCGCGACGATGTCGGGGATGCCGTCGCGATTGATGTCGGCGAAGCAAATGCCTTCGCAGTAAAACTTGTCGTCCAATGCGACTTTCGCGAACTTGGGATTCGCGGAGCTTTGCTCCTGCGCGCCGAGATGTGCGCCAAAAAATATCGCCGCAACGGCCAGGCAAATCGGAAACAAACAATTCTGTATTCGTGTAGTTTTCATCGTAGTGGAAATCCAAAGGTCAAAAAATTCTGGGAGACGAGACACTTCCCCGGAATTATAGCGGACAAGGGATCCGTTTTCCACCACGTGCGGCAAAATCACGCTTGATTTCTGGCCATGCCGCGGATTTCGTAAACGCGCTTGGCGAGAATGCGCACTTCCGTGTTTGCGTCGCGTTCGGCGGTGTCTTTCAGGAATTGACGGCTGGATTCGTTGATCCCCAACGCGAGCAGTTTGAGGGCCTTGAGCCGCAAAAAGAAGTCATTTTCCTGTTCGACGAGTTTCATCAGCGAGGCTTCATACGTCACGACCGTTTTCTCTTCGGTGATCAGGTTGAGCAGGAAATCCTTTTGTCGCTGCTCGGGATTTTCCAGTTCGCGGGCGATGGTTTCCCTCATCTTCGGGTCGATTTTTTTGACGATCTTGAGCATGAATTTCCGCTGTTCGTCGGACAATGCGTCAAGCGACTGCAACATGCGGTCCATGCGAAACTCGGTCAATTCGTCGGAAATCGTTTGCCGCACGCGTTCGTGCGGGGAGTCGACGTACCGCAACAGCAGGCCAGTCGAATTTCGGACCTTGCGTTCGCGCAATTGCGACAGCGCGGCGGCCTGCACTTCGGGATCGTCGCTTTCGATCGCCAAAATGACGAGGCGGTCGCCGTCCGGCGTCGCGCTTTGCCGCAAATGTTCGAGCACCGCCGTTTTGCCGTGCCGGTTGCCGAAACGCAGGACGTTTTCATAAACGGCCGTTTTTTCGTAGTCGCCCATGCCGGAACATCGCACCAGTTCGACGAGAAAACGCTGGCGGCCTTCGTCGAATTCCGCAAGCCCGGCGCGGAGGTTGCCCCGCCCTTCGAAACGCTTGATGCGCGACAGGTTTTCCTGCAAGGCCACCGACGGATGATAACCGACCGATTCGAGCAACATGCGGAGAAAGGCGCGATCTTCGCGGCGGGCGGCGGCGACCAAAAGGCTGTTCGGCGCGACGGTCGATTCGAGCTGGCGGACCAGGAATCGCATGACGTGCGGGTCCTGCGAACCGGCCAGTTTGCGAATGAACGCTCCGTGCGCCGGATGATTCGGATTGGCCGTCATTTCGCGGAGTTCGTCGCCCAAAACGTCGAGACGTTCGCTCAGGCGGAAGAACACGTCGAGAAAAATCATGCGTTCGTGGGTTTGCCAGGACGCGAACCCCTTTTCCAGAGACTCGACGATTTCCGAGAGGATGTAACCGTAGGACGTTTTGCGAGGAACGTGGCCGTGAAATTCCTGCGTAAAAAATTCGACCAGGTGGTTCACCGCCCACTGCGCGACGCCCGTGTGACCGCTTTGCGAGCCGTGATCCAAGTGCTGCATCAGCAGCGGGATCAACGCGTAGGGACGTAACTTGCGGATCGCGCTGAGCGCGTTTTCCTGAACGATGTGATCTTCGTTCAACAGCGCCATGCGGACCGGCGGACCGAGTTTTTCCGTGTTGGCGGCCAAAAGGTCGTATTGTTCCGGGGTGAGTCGGTTGAATTTTTTGACCAACTCAAAGATACCGGCCGCGCTGTTGTGTTCCAGAACCTTGCGGCTTGCCAGGAGTGAAATCGACGGCTCGGAGGAGGAAATGGCGAAATGCAGCGTACGTCGGGCGGCCTTCCCTTTCGAGGAAGTCAAAACATGAAAGGTTCTTTCCACTGCCTCGTTCATGACCGGTTTTCTTGAAACGCAATGTGATTACGAAAATATTGTGGTGGCGATAAAAAATGTACCGCGCTACCAGTGCTGCTTGCTACGCCAATGTGGGGATGTTACACAAAAAACGATATTTTTCGACATTGGCGAAGCAAGCGATCCAGCGGACGTGTTTAAATTTTACCGCCAGCACAATATATGAATCGGGACATAATGCGTCCCCATCGGAAATATCGTCACATCCGTACGGCGGCGCTGAGAGTTTTTGCCGCAAAACCGGAATAATTTATCGTGTTTACCACGAAAGGACGACCATGAGCGAACCGGTGTGCGTCGTTTCGTACTTGTTGAACAACAGGTCGTAATCAACGAACAGGTTGAAGAACTTCCCGAAATGCAGGTTGAGTCCCGTGCCGAACCAGAGCCAGTCGCGTCCGAGACTGCCGTCAAGATAGAGCTGGGTCGGCGTCGTGATGCCGGGCACCGAACCGAAACGCTGTACGCGGATTGGTTCGTTTTTGAGGTAATTGTGTACCCACGAAAGTCGTGTTTGCCAGTCAAGAATCGGCCCCAGCGGGCGGAAAACGCGAAATCCCAGGTTCGAGTACAATGCGTTGTACGTGTCGCTTTTGCACAGGACGCCCTGATTGCCGTCAATGGTGTCGTGATGCAGCCAACGGTAGTCGAATCCCAGGTGCGGACGTAGTTTCCATTTTTCCAGTTCGACGTCCAGCCCGAATTCGCCATTGGCCCCCAATTGCCAACCGCTGCCGTCAAGTCCCCCTTCCTGAGCGGTATTGAAATCGTATTTGTCGAATCCGCCGTTCAGCCCGAACAGCATGTAAAGCCCTTCGCCGTAGCTGGTCCACCGCAAGCCGAACTGATGATTGGTCGTTTCCAGTTCGCCGTCTTCAAAAACCGCATATGGCGACGACATGACGGACAGCGTCGGCGTGGCATAGGAATAATAAAGCGTGCTCGTGAAAATTTCGCCGCCCGGCAGGTCGATTCCGAATTGCATGCCGATGTCCGAGTTTCTCATCTTCCCGAAAAGAGATGATTTCGGACGCAAACGACCTTCGTAGCCGTAGAAATCCCCCCAAATGCCGTAGTTTTTCAAGTATTTGCCGTACCGGTTCTGTCCGCGAATCAGGGTTTCCGCGTTTTTGCCCGGGTTATTTCGCCACGCGGCCGGCGGATTTTGCTGAAACAACAGGGGGAGATTATCCAAAAGCGTTTCCGCGAAACATGGAAATGATGCGCTGATTAAGATGAGCGCAAGAAACAAAGGGAAGAAATATCGCATCCTGCCGACGTATCGCATGGCACCTGTCCGTGGCTTAATAATATATTTGAGAAGAAATTATGCAGTCTCATCCATTATCATCGACCCGGAACAATCGGAATAACAGGAAAAATCCGCGCAAATTGCCATTTCTGCCAAATATTTTATCAACAGACTTTGACAGATGTATTTCAGCGAATCATCCGTTTCATCTGTGAAATCTGTTGATAAAAATCAGAAGTGTTTATTTGTGGTAGCCGAGCGATTGAATGACGGCGAGCATTTCGTCGTAGGTGATGAAACGCCGACGGTGCATCAGTTTGTATTGGTCGATGGCTGTCGCCAGTTCGCGCGATTCGGGTGACAACTCGCCGTAAGTATTGGAAAATTGCCGACGTTCGACCCCCGGCGGCATGCCGGCATTCTGTCGCCGATCAACAAACGGTTGCTCCTGGGTACTTGGGTTGACGACCACGGTTTTCGGCGTTTGGTCTTCAGTTTTGACAGTCATGTTTTTCTCCCGTTTCAATCTATTAAGCGTAATTGACATGGATTGACACAAACCACGGCAATGCGCCGTTTTGCGAAAATTTTTGTTTAAGCAAATCAGGCAGACCGTTTGAGGACTCATTTTGCGACAGGTCATACATTTTTTTGTGACGAGCGCTTTTTTGCGTCATTTCCTTTTTCTTCTCTTCTTATGAATACTTTAGTTTACAAAAGCAAGGCAAAATAGAGAAAGAGGAAATTTCGACAATTTTTCGCAAAAAAGAAAGATTGTGCCGAATGCAGAAAATTCAGAAGATCAGAAAAACATGGCTATGGATGTCAGGCAATAGCCCGAAATGCCGATGGCGAGCGGAATGTCATGGCCAGAGACTGAGTTGCATATTTCGAAACAGCGGACGAGGAAACGAATTGCGACTTTTGATTGTCGGTCGTATTTTCGGAATTTCCGGTTGTTTGCGAGCCATCCGCTTGAGATGTTTCGGTTGCGTTCGAATCTTGTGAATCTTGCGTACCTTTTGCCAGTTCCTGGCGTGCCTTCGCTTCCATTTGTGAGGCGCTGGACGCGACCTTGTAATCCTGCGATGACGGGCTCGCCGGCGCAAGTGCCGCACTACGAATTTGTTGCGCCTTCGCGATGGTCGCTTTCGGGTCGCCGTCGACTCCCGAGGAATCAATCGAAACCTCACCGCCGACCGCATAATTTTGGCCATCCGGGCCTTTTTGATATTCGTAACTCGCTCCGCCACGTGCCAAACCGCCCGCAGCACCCAAATGGGCCGCCTCATGGGCCTTGACTTCAGCGTCGCGCTGTTTGAGTTCGCTGACCTGCTGCTTTTCGGCGTCCGACAGTTCTTCCGCGTTATCTTCTTTTGACTGCGAATTTTGCGCCGATTGGTTTGATTCGTCGGTCTTGGCTTCGTCCGATTTGGCGGCCGCATTTGTCGAATCGGCGTTCGAGCGATCCGAGGACGATTTTGCTTCGCGGGAAAGAGAAAAAACATCGCCATAACTTGATACAACGTCACCGCTTCGGACGACTAATCCGTCGTCGTAGCGGTTTGTTTCATCGTCTTTGTCCCTTCGGCGCGTTTTTTCCGGCGCATCCGCATTTTCCGTGCGGTCGACTTTTTCCAAGCCCGAGCGTTCGGCAATCCCGCGCTGCAGAGGCGTAACGCTCGAAAACGAACTGAGGTAAACAGGTAAAATCGACATGGCTGCGAAAATTTTTAAAGTGAACTGGGGGACCAATGTTTCAACATAGCTTGATTTGTGTGGCGAGCCCCAAATATTTATCGGAAAAATTACTGAAATTACGTATAGATACCTCAGGCATAAGGATAATCACTGTAATCGTTACAAGCCCCGCGAAATATTCGGAGTGAAATATTTCCACATTGCAACATCTCCTTATTTTACCTATTATCTTTATACTTCCATAACTTCTTGCCTTGTCGATAAATAGACGAAAAAAGCCGGGACTGCTCCGGTACGCGTCACGGGAAACCGATATATAATAGACGATGTTTTTACTTCTCACCCCAACAACAAAAAAACAGGAAAATTCTGGCATCGAAAATGATGTCTGGAGGTTATTTCGTGCATAACAAACGGTTTTACGTTCCCGTGATATTGTCGGTTTTGATTCTCGGCTTGTCCGCGACGGCTTTTGCCCAGACGTCGAACGACGCCTTGTTTCCCGATGCGACCCAGGGTTATTTTGAAGTGACGAGTGTCGACGCGTTCAAAGCCCAGTGGCAAAAAACACGGCTCGGCGCCTTACTCAAAGACCCGATCATGGACTCGGCCCGCGAAGAGGTCAAAAAGCAGATCAACGCAAAATGGGCCAATCGGCTTGGCCTGACGATGGACGATTTGCAGTCGCTTCCCACCGGCCTGATCAGCGGCGGCATGATCGCCAAACCCGGGACGACGCCGGGGTTCGTGCTGGTCATTTCCGTCAAGGGCCAGACGGACGAAACGCTGGAATTCATGCAGAGGATCGGCCAAAAACTGGAGGCCCAGGGCGTCAAGAAGGCGACCACGCCCATTGAAAACGTGACGGCGACGTATTTCACGTTTGAAAAATCGGAAAAAAATCCGCAGGGCGGCAGCGCCGTTTATCTTTTGGCCAAAGACACGCTCGTCATCACCGACCAGCAGCACCTTGCCGCGCTTATGGTCAAGCGTCTCAACGGCGATTTGAGTGCCCCGCTTCGTGACAAACCGGCCTATAAGGCGGTGATGGAACGGGTGACCCGCGACGCGCTGGCCAACGATTCGGCTCCGCTGTTCAAGTGGTATATCGAACCGCTGGAATTCACCGCGGCCATGCGGATGATTTCGGTGGAAGACAAGAACCAGAAGAAAAAAGGGCTTGTCCAGGTGGATATTTACGAACTGCTGGTGGCCCACGGATTCAAGGACATCCTCGGCGCCGGCGGAATTCTCAACCTCGCGTCGGACGACAGCCAGCTGACCTACCGCATCAAGGCCTACGCCCCGAAACCTCACAGCGGGGCGGCGTTGAAAATGCTGAGTTTCAAAAACAGCGCCGATTTTACGCCCCCGAACTGGCTGCCGGAAGACGCGGCGCGATTTACGCTGCTTCATGCCGACCCGCAGACGATTTTCGAGAACATCGGCCCGATTTTTGACGACATCGTCGACGAGCCGGGCGTCTGGGACGCGGTTCTCAAGAGCTTCCGCGAAGACCAGTACCGCAAGCCGATCGACATTCAAAAGGAACTCGTCGACCTGCTCGGCGACCGATTGGTGCTCATGACGCGATTCAACAAGCCGATCACGCCGGAAAGCTCGCAGTTCGTCGCGGCCCTGACCCTCAAGCCGGGCAAGGACGCGGAAACGGCCCAGGCGTTCGAAAAACTGTTCAGCGGCGGACAGGACGCGAAAAAAGTCGAACGGAACGGCTTCGTCTTTTGGCAGTCGATCCCGGAGAGCGAAGTGAAAAAACCGGCTTCGACGGGCGGTTCGCGCACGACCCGTGATCGTCGAACCGTCGTATCGCGTGGTACGGCGCGGACAACGACGGCGGCATCCGTCGCGAAACAATCCGGCAGTGACGAAAAACCGGACGGGGCCGTGGCTCGTGAACTGTTTTTCGACAAGGGCGCGCTGGTCGTCGCCAAGGGTTGCATTTTCGTCAGCAACAACATCGAGGAGCTGTATGCGATTCTGGACGCGAAAGAGGAAACCGCGATCGGAACTTCGGCGGATTATCTGGCCCTCACGCAAAAGCTGGGGCAGTTGGACGCCGGCAAGGGCGAGCGTTTCATGCAGATTTTCGCGAGATCCGGCGAATTGGTCATGCCGACCTACGAACTGGCCCGCGAAGGGAAAATGCCGGAATCGCGGACGATTCTCGGCGCGGTGATCCGCGCGATCATCGCCCCGAAAGAAGGCCAAAAAACCGGCGGCACGGTTGAGTTCAACCGCGCGACGCTTCCGCCGTTCGAACAGATCAAGAGCTACTTCGGTACGGCCGGAACGGTCGGCACGGTCGAGGAAGACGGCTGGCTCATCGAAGGCATGCAGATGCCGTAACGTTTGTTCCGGCACGACCGCTCCATTACTGTCGCGGCTCTGATTCCTGTCCCTCGCTTACGCTTCGGGCTCTGATTGCGACGGTCACTTACCGTGACCGTCTTGTTTTTTTCTTGTCCGTATCAGTCGTTTACGCGTAATTCTTTTCGGCGAAAGGCCAGTTGATCTTCTCCATGAAACCGGCGATGAACCGTGGCCGTTCGTTGCGGTAATCGACGTAATAGGCGTGTTCCCACACGTCGATGGTGAGCAGGGCTTTTCGGCCGTGTTTCATCGGCAGGTCGGCGTTGGAAAGCGGCATCAGTTCGAGTTCGCCCGCTCCGTCGGCGGCAAGCCACAGCCAGCCGGAGCCGAACAGCTTGCCCGCCGCTGCCATGAATTCCTCCGCGAATCCCGAGTAACTCCCGAACCGCCGCACGACGGCCTCGGCCAGTTTGCCCTTGGGTTCCCCGCCGCCTTTCGGGCTCATGCAGTTCCAGAAAAACGTGTGGTTCCAGGCCTGCGCTGCGTTGTTGAACAGGCCGCCTTCGCTGTTGAGGATGATTTCTTCGAGCGTCATTTTCGCCTCGGGCTTGTTTTCGACCAGCCCGTTGAGATTCTTGAAATACGCCGCGTGATGCTTCCCGTAATGATAGGACATCTGTTCTTCGGAAAGGAATGGGGCCAGGTCGCCCAGTCCGTAAGGAAGTTTCGGTTGTTCAAAAGCCGGTGCCATTTTCTTTTCTCCTGTTTCTTGAGTTGTTTGACCGGCCAAGGGTTGATTGGCCATCTCCGCCATCAAAACGCCCAGTCCGGCGGTTGCCGTCAATGAAAGAAAGTCCCTGCGTTTCATTGCCTGCTCCTGTCGTGTTTGTGTGTTCTTCAAGGATTGAGTACTCAACGCGAAAATCATCCGGTCAATGAAAATTTGACCGTGATTTCCAATAATTATAGCACGACCCCGGCAATGTTTATCGCAATATGGAAAATATTTCCTGTTGAAATAATGGTTTTCGGCGTCATTTTCCGGTAAATGCCTCACGTTTTTCTCATGGTCGTCTTGCCGGTCACGGAAATTCCTTGAAATGGATGTGGCCAAAAAATTCTCTTGCCTGAAATTTTCCGGTTATTAACTTTGATACACGTTGGCGGAAGAGGACAGGCGTCGGACAAGATCAGCTTGAGGGAATTGATGATCGCGGAAGAAAAAATCAGGGAAGCGGAGCTCATGCTCGCACGCGGAAAACTGAGCCAGCGGAAGATCGCGAAGATCACGGGCCTCAGTCGCGGGACGATCAGCATGATCGCCAGCGGAAAGCGAAAGGTGCAGGTCAGGACGGTTGATCCCGACATGCCGCCGGAACTCGAAAAAAGTCCGCCCGTGCGTTGTCCGGGTTGCGGCGCGATGGTGCGCATGCCGTGCCTGCTCTGCTTTTTGAAGAACCTTGCCGAAAGGAAACGCCCGGTCATGCAGCGTCGTATGAACATCGCGGAAACAACTCCCGCCATGACGAACGGGCAGCACTCATCAAACCCGACCGTCCGTCTGGGCCACGATTTGTCCGGCGACGAGTTGAAGCGTTACAAGGAAGTTCGCGCATGGCGGGAGAAGTGTCCAAACCCGTATTTTATCGACATTCCGGGCGATTGGCCGTGGAGAAAGTGAGCGTGAAACATGGAGTTTGGAATGGGACATTGGAGCCTGATCATCAGTGCCTGCGTACCGGTCGTTTTGGCGGTGGTGCCTTGGATGGTTCGGGTGTACGCGAAGTTGGAGGTGGTCGCTTCGCGTCTCGCGAAGGTTTCGGAACAGATGGAAATCAACGCCGCGACCTTGCACGAACTGAATTGTCGAACCGCAGATCATGCCGCCAAATTGAACGCACAGGATATTCGTATTTTATACCTCAACGAACGACTCGAAAAATTGGAATAATTCCTATCCACAGATTACACAGATTTGCACAGATGAGTGACAAAAAAACATCTGCGTCATCTGTGACATCTGTGGACGAAAAAGAAAAAGAGAGAAATGGAAATTCGTGATCGCATCAAGGAGTTTCGGCGCGTGACGGCGTCGAGTTTGAAACCGAATCCGAAGAACTGGCGAACGCATCCGGACCGGCAGAAGGACGTGCTCAAGGGCGTGCTTGCCGAAATCGGTTACGCCGACGCGCTGCTTGCCCGCGAGTTGCCCGACGGTTCGCTGGAACTGATCGACGGGCATTTGCGGGCGGAAACGACGCCGGACAAGCAGGTGCCGGTGCTCGTGCTGGACCTGGACGAAGAGGAAGCCGACAAACTGCTCGCCGTGCTCGACCCGCTTGCGACGCTTGCGGGAAAGGACGACGAACTGCTCGCCTCGTTGGTCGATTCGATCGAAACGGACAACGCGGCCATGCAATCATTGCTCGCCGAATTGCTCGCGGAACCGGAGGAGATCATCGTTGATGAAAACGAGAAACACCCGGTCAAGGACGTCGAAATTCCGAAGTGTTACCAGATCGTCGTCGAATGCGACGGCGAATCGGAACAGCAGGAAATCTTCGAAATGCTCGTTTCGCAGGGGGTCAGGTGCAGGATATTGAATTTGTAATATTGTTATCCACAGATGACGCAGATTCCACAGATTGTTTTTCGTACAGAGACGCAAAGGCACAGAGAGAAAAGATATATTGAGTTTTCTTACTCCGTGCCTCCGTGTGAAACAATCGTAATAAAAATATCTGTGAAATCCGTGTCATCTGTGGATAAAAAGAAGAACGGAATAAAGATGAAATTTCAACTGACGTGTCCGGTTTACGATTCGTTTCGCGTGCGGCAGATTGCCGGGATGTTCGACGTGGACATCAAACAAAAAGCGGTGCAGGCGTTTCACACCGAGGAGATTCCGACCGATGACGACTGGAAGATCGGACTGATCGTCGGGCCGTCGGGGAGCGGCAAAAGCAGCGTCGCGCGGCACGTGTTCGGCGACTGCCTGTACGAAGCCGGCGAATGGCCGCGCGACAGGGCGGTGATCGATTGCTTCGAATGCGATTCCGTCCGCGACGTGACGCAACTGCTCATCGCCGTCGGATTCAGTTCGCCGCCGAGCTGGATCAAACCGTATCACGTGCTCAGCAACGGCGAACGCTTCCGCTGCGATTTGGCGAAAGCGCTGATGGGGAAGTGTGGAATGTGGAGTGTGGAGTGTGGAGTTAAGGAGGAAAAGTTTGGAGTGAAGAGTTTGGAGTTTGGAGTTGATGAAGAAAAAGAGAATCCCCAACTCCACACTCCACACTCCAAACTCCACACTGTTGTTTTCGACGAGTTCACCAGCGTTGTCGATCGCAACGTGGCAAAGGTCGGTTCCGCCGCGATAGCCCGGGGGATCAAGTCGGGCAGGATGCCATGCCGATTCGTGGCGGTGACGTGCCACTATGACGTGACCGAGTGGCTTGAGCCGGATTGGGTGCTCGACATGGCCACCGGATCGGTGACAAGGAGGTCCCTTCGGCGTCCGGCGGTCCACCTTCGCATCGTTCGTTGCCGGCGTCGTGCTTGGGAACTCTTTAAGAGACATCATTATCTGAGCGCGGAACTCGGGCAGGGGATACGCACCTACATGGCGTTGTGGGACGACGAGCCGGTTTCGTTTTGCGCGATGATCCCGATGTTCGGCAAGAAAAATCACTGGCGCATCAGCCGCATCGTGACCTTGCCCGACTACCAGGGGATCGGCATCGGCTCGGTGCTGTTCGACAACGTCGCCGCGATGTACCGCGAAAACGGTTTGCGGGTCGGCGCGACGGCGAGCCACCCGTCGATCGTGGCCCATTGCGAAAAATCACCGCTCTGGCGAACGACTGGCGTGCGAAAAACCGGCTCGCGGCCCAACAGGAGCGGAAATTACCAGGGCGCGATCGGACGCGCGACCGTTTCATTTGAATTTGTCGGGAAGGATGAAAAAAGTTAGCGGCGGAACTTGTTCCGCGTGAAAGGATCACAAAATGCCAAGGAAGTGCATGTTGGATGAACATAAGAAACGCGAAGTCATCGCAATCGTGACCGTCGGTTGTACGCGGTACACGGCGGCGCGATACGTTGGTTGCCGGCCGGCTGACATTTCGCGTGAGATCGGGCGGGACCGTGATTTCGCCGCACAAATCGCGAAGGCGGAAGAAGCCGCCGAAGTGTATTACATGCAGCAGATCAAGGCCGCCGCGAAAAAGGAGCAATACTGGCGGGCCGCGGCCTGGGTGCTGGAACGCCGCAATCCGAACCGTTACGCCGCCCGCGGGGCGCAGACGATCACGTTCGAGCAGCTTGCCCGGCTGATCACGCAAATCGCGGAAATCGTCGGCGGCGAAATCAACGACCCGCAGGTTCGCGTCAACATTTTGAAACGATTGCGGACCTTGACGACGTCGCTTTTGGACAATGAGAAAACCAAAGACCCGGAAATCGTGCGGGATGAAAATGATGATCAATGACAGGTGACAAAATGGCAGCCCGGAGTGTAAGCGACGGGTTAAGCGTATGGAACCATGTTGTGCATATATTTCAATTGTAACCATCAAAATCAAAGCCGTGATGATGCTGAATTTTCACCCGTCGCTTACGCTCCGGGCTGCCATTAAAGCATTGTGCGATCATTGGAGTCGTCATGATTTATAAAAATGATTTCGGGATCGGTTGGCAGCAGATGGCGGGCATGATGCGGTTGTTGCTTTCGCAAACGGAACGGACGCACCAAAAACGGCTCGAACGCGAGTCGAACGCGGTTTCGCAAAATTTGATCGACTGGGGACGTCGGTTTTTGCCGGAACATTTTCGGATGCCGCCCTCGCGAATGCACCGTTGGCTGGCGGAACAATTCGACACGACGTTCCCGAACCGCGGCGTCAAATTGAACGTGCTCGCGCCGCGAGGTTCGGCGAAATCGACGCTCGGGACGCTCGCTTATCCGCTGCGTGAGGCACTCGAAAAACGCGAGCCGTACATTTGGATCATTTCCGACACCATGTCGCAGGCCCATGCGCACCTTGACAACATCAAAACCGAACTGATCGTGAACGACGAAATCGCGAAAGCGTACCCCGAAGCGTTTGGCAAAGGAAACGTCTGGCGGTCAAGCGGCATCGTGCTGCGGAACGGCGTTACGGTTGAGGCGTATGGAACGGGGCAGCGTTTGCGGGGACGACGGCGACGCGAACACCGGCCGACGCTCATCATTTGCGACGACCTGCAAAACGACGATCACATCACGTCGATTGCGGCACGCGATCATTCGCGAAATTGGTTTCACGGAACGTTGATGAAGGCCGGCAACGTAAAATCGAACGTCGTCAACCTCGCGACCGCCTTGCATCGGGAAGCGATCGGGCTGGAGTTGACGCGGCGGCCCGGCTGGACGTCGCGGGTGTTCCGCGCGATTGAAAATTGGCCGCGTGAGATGACGCTTTGGGAAACGTGGGAAACGTTGTACGCCGACACGGAAAACGCGAACGCGGCAACTGATGCCGCCGCGTTTTACGAGGTACATCATGACGCGATGAACGACGGCGCGACCGTGCTTTGGCCGGAGGTCGAAGACTTGCTGACGCTGATGAAAATGCGTGCCGAGGGCGGTCGCACGGCGTTTGAGCGGGAGAAACAGAACTCGCCGGTCAACCCCGACCATTGCGAATGGCCGGAAAGTTATTTCGACGAAACGATCTGGTACGAGCAGACGCCGATGAACGTCATCGCGCGAACGATGGCGCTCGATCCGAGCAAGGGACGCGACGACTCACGCGGCGATTATTCGGCCTGCGTCATGCTTTCGCTCGACGAAGCCGGAACGTTTTACGTTGACGCCGTGCTGGAACGGCGACCGTCGCCGGAAATCGTCGATGCGTGCGTCGAGCGTTACAAGAAATTCCGGCCCGACGTGTTCGGCGTCGAAAGCAACCAGTTTCAACACCTGCTGTGCGATGATTTCGCGAGGGCCTTCGCGGCCGACAAAATGTCGCACGTCGTACCGTTCCCGATCGACAACCGAACCAACAAGATCGTGCGCATCCGGCGGCTCGGTCGCTGGCTGTCGGCGAAGCGATTGAAATTCCGAAGCGGTTCGCCTTCGACGCGGCTGCTCGTCGAACAGTTGAAAACATTCCCGGTCGGCGATCATGACGACGGCCCCGACGCCCTCGAAATGGCGGTGCGGCTGGCGGAAATGATGCTTGGGGAAATGCAGAATGCAGAATGAAGAATGCAGAATATGAAATTTAGCCGTCGAACGCAGTTCGACGTGCAAGAAAACGGAAAGATATAACCATGTCACATGCAGAATTATTGAAAGAGACCGTGCGTCTCGAAGAGAAAATACTGGAATCGCTCCTGGGCGACGTCGATTCCTACGTCGATCCGAGGGAGCCGTATTACGACGACGGACCTTCGCCGTGGTACGGTGACGGAACGCCGCAGGGAAACGATTCACAGTCGACGTATTTCAACGAACAGGTGCTGGCCGAAATTCGCGAACAGTCGCGGGCGCTGGCACGCATGAACGAATTTGCGATCAACGCGATCGAAAACCGTGTCAATTACGTCGTCGGCAACGGGCACAAATATCACGCGATTCCGAAAGAGGGATGCTGGCAGAAACTGGCCGTCGCGACGCAGGCTGTGATCCAGGACTTTCTCGTCGAGAACAAATGGTTCAGCCGCCAGCAGGAAATTATGCGCCGGCGCGACCGTGACGGCGAAGCCTTTCTGCGTTTTTTTACGGGGCGTGACGGCGAAACCGTTCTCCGTTTCGTCGAGCCGGACCAGGTGGCGACGCCCCGCGAACACGAACGAAATCCCTGCTGTCGGTTCGGAATCCGCAACGCGCCGGGCGACATCGAAACGATCGAAGGTTATTGGATCGACGGCGAGTACGTTCCCGCGAGCGACATCCAGCATCGCAAAGCGAACGTCGATTGCAACGTCAAACGCGGTCTCTCGTTGTTTTATCCGGTCCGAAAAAATCTGCGGCGGGTCGAAAAACTGCTCCGCAACATGAGCACCGTCGCAGAAATTCAATCAGCCATCGCGCTCATTCGCAAGCACGGCAGCCCGCACGCGGACGCGATTCGCCGTTACGTTCAGAAACAGGCCGAGGTCAACCCCGCCGGTCCCGTGACGGGCCAGCCGCGATCGATGCAGTGGTTTTCGCCCGGGACGATCATCGACGCCTGGCACGGGGTCGATTACCAGTTTCCCGTCGCGGCGATTGACGCGGGCCGATATGTCACCGTATTGCAGGCGGAACTTCGCGCGATCGCCTCGCGGTTGGTCATGCCCGAGTTCATGCTGACAAGCGACGCGTCGAACGCGAATTACGCCTCGACGATGGTCGCCGAAGGGCCGGCCGTCCGCATGTTCGAGCGATTGCAGCACGAAATGTCGCTCGACGATCTCTGCGTGCTGCGGCGCGTGATTGCAAACGCGATTGCGGCCGGCCGCCTGCCCGACGAAGCGCGTACGATGATCGACCTGCAATCGGTACCGCCGCTTTTGGCCGTTCGCGACCGCCTTGAGGAAGCTCGTGCCGACCAGATTCTGCTGAAAAACGGCGTCATGTCGGCTCAAACGATGGCCATGCGTTACGGCCTCGACCCGAAGTTGGAAACTTCGTTGACATGTCATTGCGGGCAAAAGAGTGATGAGGAAAAACCAGAGCCCGAAGCGTAAGCGAGCGGCATAAAGCAGAGTCGAATTGTTTCACAATATTTGTGTACAACAAAAAATTTCACACGCATCCATTTCATTTTTCAAGGGACCGATATGACAGAAACACTCACTTGCATGAACCTGCGGGAATACGTCAACGACCCGGGGCGTCAGGGCCGCATCGACCGGCGTCGCGGCGTCATCAACGGCGTCAAGATACTCGGCGTCACCAGCCGCAACAACCGGCGATATCCGCTTGAAACCTTGCGGGAAGCGATTTCGCTGTACCAGAACGCGAAGGTCAATCTCAACCACCCGGACGGCAACCCGACCGAACCGCGTCGCTACCAGGACCGGTTCGGGCTTGTAAAAAACGTCCGCGTCGTTGAAAGCGACGGGCTGTTCGCCGATTTTCATTTCAACCCGAAACATCGTTACGCCGAGCAACTGCTCTGGGACGCGGAAAATGCGCCAGAAAACGTCGGCTTTTCGCACAACATCGAAGCGGAGGTCGTGCAGGAAAGCGGCGTGACGGTCGTGCGAAAAATCACGGCCGTTCGCAGCGTCGATCTCGTTGCCGACCCCGCCACGACGTTGGGCCTGTTCGAATCGTGCGAAGCAACGCCCGTGTGTTCGCGTTCCTGTTTGGCCAAAGCTGAATTGGAAAAAACCGACAATGACGGCGGCCAAAGCGCGCAGCGGTTCGTACTGGCCGAACGATTCTGCAAGAAACTCGTCGATCTGCTCGTCAAAAAGGAATCGCTGCCCGTCGAACTCTTCAGCGAAATTTTCGTGCAATCGCTGTTCGAATCGTGTGAAACGCCGTTGCTCGAAAAAATGCTGGCCGACCGCATCCGGCTTGCCGAAACGTGGCTCGGCGTCGGTTCGCCGGCTTCGCCGCCGCTTTCCCGCGAACAGGAATCCGCCGACAAATCGCCAGACAACGTAAAAATCTTTCTCGAACTCATTTGTCAGTAGGGGACAGTCAAAAACGATTTGCCCAAAATTTGTTTCTCGCGGAGGCGCAGAGACCACGGAGAATACAACTCTGCGTCCTCGGCGACTCTGCGAGAAATAAAAAAATCAGTATGAGTCATATAAATATTGGCAGCCATCAACATCAAACAGGAGAATAGCAATGACATCGAAATTTCGCTGGATTCATGGCGATACCACTCACGTTCTCGCGCCGGTCGCGGCGGCCACGGTGATCGAAATCGGCGATCTCGTCTTTTACGACGCCGATTCGGCCAAACCGGCGGCCATGCAGTCGAACCAGACGACCAAGCCGCTCAACCAGTCGACCTTCGCGGGCAAATTTCTCGGCGTGGCCATGCAGGCCAGTCCCGGCGGGAGCAGCGTACCGATCCGCGTCGCGACGAGCGGCGTGTTCGAATACGATTGCACCTCGAACACCTTCGAATTGGGCAACCTCGTCGGCATCGAGGAAAAAGCCGGTCGCACGGGCCTCGAAAACCAGAAGCTCGACAAAACGACAGTCGCCGCCGGGGCCATCGGCCGCGTCTGCCGCCGCGAGGGAACGGCCTCGACCACCGTGCAGGTTCAACTTCGTTCGACGGTCATGAACGGAGCGATTTCGTAGTTTTTTTTCTTTCCACAGATGTCGCAGATGGACACAGATATTTTTGTCAGCCCCAACCCATATACATGGTGATGATGACAGGGCATGGATTTTTAAAATGACATGAAAACCACCACCCTTGCCAATATCATCTGTGAACATCTGCGTCATCTGTGGATAAAAACCCAAAAAGAAAGCAAGCAACATGAAAGCCATCAAATACCAGGAACTGCGTCGGCGTTATCAACTGGACGGCGCGGAAAAAACCGTTTCGCATCTTTCGGAAGCCCTTGATTCCGGCGACCTGAAGCCGGACGATTTCAGCATTCGCGACCTCGCCGAAGGGCTCATCCCCGACGGGCATCAATGGGTCCGTGAACTGGATCCGCGTTCCGGGCGAGGCATGGCCGTGACCGAAGCCTTCGAAGGCGTCGACGCGAGCGCGTTCCTCAACATCAGCGGGCAGATCGTTTACTCGAAGATTCTCGAAGCCTACAACCAGGAAGCTTTCGCGGTTTCCAAAATGATTTCGACGATCCCGACGCGTCTCGACGGCGAAAAGCTGCCGGGCGTGGCCGCCATCGCCGACGCGAAGTCCGAAGTCGGGCCGGGCATGAATTATCCGAACGTCGGGTTCGGCGAGGATTACATCGAAACGCCGTCGACGACGAAACACGGTTTTATCGTGCCCGTCACGAAGGAAGCGATTTTCTTCGACCGGACGCATCTCGTTTTGAGTCGTGCGGCGGAAGTCGGCGAAGTGCTCGCGCTGAACAAGGAAAAGCGGATTCTCGACACCGTGCTCGGGGTCAAGAACACCTACAAGTGGATGGGGCAGTCGTACAACACGTACTATTCGGCGACGACCGACCCGTGGCTCAACGCGAAATCAGGCAACTCGCTCGCCGACTGGTCGAGCGTCGACACGGCGGAAAATATTCTGGCCAATATTCTCGACCCGAACACGAAAGAGCCGGTTTTGGTCGAGCCGAACGCCGTGCTGGTCATGCCGAAGAAACGCTACACGGCCCATCGCATTTTTTACGCGTCGGAATATTCGAATTCGGCGAGCGACGCATTCGTCATGACGGCCCCGAACCCGTTCCGGCATTATTCGGTCGTTTCGAGCCGGCTGGCCTATCGGCGGTTGGTCGCGTCCGGCATGACCGAAGCGGCGGCCGGCGACTGCTGGTTTTTGGGCAACTTCCGCAAGGCCTTCGCCTACATGGAAAACTGGCCCATCACGGTGACGCATTCCGCCGCGGGCAGCGAAGCGGACTTCAACCAGGACATCATCGTCCGGTTCAAGGCCAGCGAACGCGGCACGCCCGCCGTGCTGAACCCGCGTTATGTCGTCAGGTGCAGCGCGTGAAATAAACTAAAAACTAAAAGTGAATAGTGAAAAGTTGGGACAAGCGAGAGTATCGCTTGTCCCTTTGACTGAAGTTATGAGGTGAAACACATCATGTCCGATTTTGATCATTTCCAATTGATCCGGTCGCAGACGCTCAACGTCATGGCCGAGATCACCTCGCAACCGCAGCCGAGTTATACGGTCGACGGTCGCACGTTCAGTTGGAGTTCCTACATGCAGCGGCTGGTCGGCATCGTCAACTGGTGCGACGACAAAATCGCCGCCGGCGAGCCCTACGAGTTCCGTTCGCAGGCGGGAACGTAAACACTGCATAATACGTCTCGAAAATAAGAGACCTCACGCAAAGTCGCAAAGACAGCCAAGAGCGCTAAGAAAATCAACTTTGCGACCTTTATTTGCTTGGCGACTTTGCGTTAAAAAATTTTCCAAACATTTTTACATAGGGTAATATTTTGAAAGCACGTCATGCCGAAATCGCCGTCGAAAGATTCCCCCGTCAAACCGCAAATGCAACGCGTCACCATTCGTCGGGCAAACAACATTTCAGAATTGCCGGGTATTTCGTTTGAGATGTCGGCAAGCGTCAGGATTTCTCAAACGACATCGTTCGCGCCCATGCCGACGCCCGGCGGTGCTCCGGGTGAAATGCGTATCGTGCCGGTGTTCAACGCGACTTGGGAAACGACGGGGGACGATTCGGACCGGCGTCCCGTCCGGGGCGATACGCTTATTGCGGCGGACGGCACCGCGTGGCTCGTGCAAAAGGTCACGACCGTCACGCATCGCAATGTCCGGCAATGCATGGCCATGACGGAAATCACCGGCTATTTGCCGTACGAAACGCTCAACATCATTCGGCCATGCGCCGCGGTTTCGGAAAACGGTGTGCCGTCGGCGACGGATTGGCGGAGAGTCAAAACGAATCTCTCCGCGAAAGTCATTTGTGACGATCTCCTGTCGCAATACGGCGGCAAGTCTGCAAGACACGGCGAAAAAAATTTGCGGGCCTATCTCCAGGAATACCTGCATCTGCAAAAAAACGATCTGATTGAACTGCCCGATGGGCGGCAGTACAAACCCGTTCGCGTCCGCAACTCCCGACAGACGCTTGGTTGGAGCGAACTTTTTCTCGCAATTCGGGACAATCAGGTCGTTGTATCGAAAAACAAGAAAAGTGAACTAAATTCATTTTGTCAAAAATGATGTAACTTCCTTTGATTTTGCGTTCGCGAAACCGTTATAACGGTAAAAATTGCCAGAAATTACATAAAAATCAAAATTCTGGATCATTAAATTAAGATAAATGGAGAAGATGTAGTATATTATTGACGCTATCGAATGGACAAAATGCAACGAACTGTTTTTCAACACACAATACCGCACAATATTCGTTTCAGGCGCTGATATGGCGAAAATTCAGAAAAAAACCAAGAATGAGCCGCGAAAAAAATCCGTCAAAGCCGCAGCCGTGAAAAGCCGGACCCCGACGACTCCGAAGAAAAAGCCGACAGCCGGAGTCAAGGCGAAAGTCGGCGGCACCAAGGTGAAAACCGCCGTCGGGGTGAAAACTCCCGGTCAATCGGGTGTTTCCGCGAAGACGACCAAAAAAACGTCGGCGACCAAAGCGGTTGTTGTCAAAAAAGCGACGGTGGCGGGGCGCAAGACAGCCCAAAAGCCGGTTGGTCGTCCACAAGTTGCGGCGCCGGTCAAACGCACGACACCTCAGCCCGCCCCGAAAACGTCCAAAAAGCCGCAGAAAACCGCGACACCTGTCGATTTACAGGAAGCCGTCAAAACGCAGTACCAACCGGAACGAAAGTCGTTTTCGCAGGAAGAGTTACGCGAGATGCTGCTTGAACGTCGCAACGGAATATTGAAAAATTTCGACGAGGATATTGACACTGAGGAACACAATGACAGCCCGGGCATCATGGGCGATATGGTCGATATTGCGCAGGGATCGAGTGAAAACGAACTTTCCTTTCATCTGGCTGAGGTGGAAAGCCGCGAGTTGGGCCAAATCGATATGGCCCTCGAAAAAATCAACAATGGAACCTATGGCGTTTGCGAAAAATGCGGCGAAGGCATCTCGCCCGCCCGTTTGAAGGCACTTCCCTTCGCCAGCATGTGCATCCGGTGCCAGACGGAAGACGAACAGGCAGGCTATTAACTATCAATGAAACGCCGTCACAAAAAAAACGTCCGTCAGCCGGCGTGGCAAACGGACGTGTGAAAAGAGAACCGTCGTGAAACGGTCAGACCGGTCGGACGACGCCGAGCACGACGCCGACCACTTTCTGGGATTTGTCGTAGGATGCGCCGGTTGTGGCCGCGTCAATCTGGGCGCGTTTGCCGAACACATCGTTTTGCAGTTGCTGCAATGTCACGCCGGACTCGGTTTTGACAAGGACAAGCTGCCCCTTGTCGGCGTTGGACGACTTGCGAACGATGACGAAATCGCCGTCGGTGAAGCCTTCAACGACCGTGTCGCCCTTGATCTGGACGACATAGGTTCCCGACTTTTTGACTTCGAGAATGCTTTCGATGTCGAGCATCCTTTCGTCGTCTGAAGTTTCCTGCAAAACTCCGTTGACGAGTTGCCCGCGAAGATGAACGCCCTTGGGCGGCTTGGCCAGACGTGTCAACTGGATGGCCCGCGAACGATTGGCCTCTCTTGCGATGAGTCCCTTCTTTTCGAGAGCTTTCAGGTGACACGCCACTCCGTTGGGCGAACGAATGTCAAATTCGTCGCCGATTTCGCGAACTGTCGGACCGTAACCGCGGTTTTCAATCCGGTCGCGAATGTAATCCAAAACCCGTTGTTGACGTTCCGTTAATCTTACTTCTTTTGTCATGAGATGCTTTTCCATTATGAGCAGTGTTTCCGGGGAGGACCGGAATAATCATTGACGAATGAAATGCCTCCGACCTGCCATGGCCTCGTTTCAAATCATTCGGATAAATTCAAAATCGTCTCGCACCTGTTTGATAGTTTGTATCGAGTACCGTTGAAATTCGCTTTGGTGAAAAGTCAAGCGGTCGCGGATTCAAAATTTTCTCAAGTGAGAGCATAACAATTTATCGTATCAGTTTCCTTTGCGCATCCGAAATACGTAACTTATTCAGACGCGAAAAAAACGTTTGCCGTTGAAATGCTTCAAGTAAAAGCCTTGATGCTTTCTGTTTCTCGCAAATGGAAATTATCATGGTGAAATTTCAATGCGGCGCAACACGACAAAATCAAATTTTTTGCAAAGGATGCTGTTGAACTCCAAAATTGGATAAGGTTGATAGTTTGATTCAATGTGAAAATTTTTTTTGTGTTTTTTCTTTCTTGCAAAAAAAAGAAAGTAAATAAGTTCAGGTGAATTAAAAATAAGTTACTTGATAAGGGTAGTATTAGTTTCCCGCTTTTCTTGGATCGCCTTTTATGTTATTTTGTCACGTATATACGAACAAACATAACTGATCATTCTGCCAAGGTCGACGTCATTATAGGTTTTTTTTCGGCAGCAACACAAGACGAATTTACAGCTTTTTGTAAAAAATTACATGATTGCATGAAACGATTTCGTTCGCAAAAATACGTACTCAAACGATATTATTTCACAGCCACCTGTCGTTAATTACATTATCAAGTGTTCAATTGAACATCAATAATTTTTATAGTGTAATACTCGAATGTCATTGATGACAATATGATAATAACGGTTGCGGCGGTTTTTGCCAAGACCGCAAAAATTTTTTATCCTTGAAATTAAATATGATCACTTTTGTATACATGTTGCCGCAAGTCAAAAAATTTCATCAAGAAAAATATTTAGTTCGATGGAAAAATTTTGCGGGGTCTCAATCGGCGTCAAATGTCCGGCGTTCGGCAGGGCGACGAATCGGGAGTTTGGCATTTGTCCAGACATTTGCTTCATTTCGCCCGGGGAAGAGATGGCATCCTGTTCACCACACAGCACAAGCGTTGGCATGGTGAACCCGGTGAGCCAGGCGGTCGCGTCGGGCCGTTCGGCCATCCCGCGATCCGCCGCGGCAACGCCTTCGAGGGGCTGACGCAAAATCATCCGCCGGACCTTTTCCCGGGCGTCATTCCCGGTTTGCGGCGCAAACAGATTGGTAATCATCGCATCGGCCAGAGCGGCCGGCCCGGTTTCGGGCAAGGCATCGGCGCGTCGCATACGATTCTGAGCCGCAGCCTCGGTGTCGGGTTGCGACTTGGTATCACACAACACCAGCCCTGCCAGCCGATCGCCGAAGCGCCGCGCGAAGTGCATCGCGACGTAACCGCCCATCGAAAGCCCGCAAACGACGATTTTCGACGTGATGCCGATTAAATCGAGCAGATTCGCAGCGTCTTCCGCGAATTGCGACATGGTCGTGATTTGCGAAACCGGCAGCTTTGTTTGGCCGAACCCGCGTAAATCCGGAAAAATCAAGCGTCTTGATTCGCCCAGATGCTCGGCGGCTTCAAGCCACATTGTGTGATCGAACGGAAAACCGTGAAAAAACAAAACTACATTTTCGCTGCTTGCCCCTTTTTCAACAAAAAACACGGTCATTGCTCCTTTTCCGCACTCGCACGTAATTACTGCAAAATATTATGAGATTGCATCAACACGTAACGAAATGCTAATAGTAAACAAATAAACACTACTGAAAATATAAACAACACATTGCAACCGAAGGACTCGCTTTTTTTTGAAAAAAACAAACAATGGTTTCATTCGATTGCGTAACAGATTATACATGATTTTGCGATCAATTGATCGTCTTGAAAAATATAGGGGAGAAGTTCGGCTGAATGGGCTTCCTGAGAAAATTTCGTGTGCGTTTCGGCGTTTCTTCGAGTATAATAAATGTTGGGATTTTTTATTTCGGCTTTCCTCACCTGATGCTATGAAAACGGTTAAATTATTAATAATTTTTGCTGTAATAATTGTGGCAACTTGTCCTGTTGGGCGGGATGTCGCCATTTTTGCGTCGGATGTTCTCGAACTGACAAATCAGGCGACCGTGGAAGGTGAGATTCTCAACCGCTCGGAAAACGCGGGAAAGTCGTTGCAAATTCAACTGGCGGAAGGCGTTGTCGTCGAGCTTCCGAGCAGGGAAACCGTGAATCGCGTGGTGATGCAACCGCAGGCGACATCGCAATATTATTTGAAAGCGCCTTTTCTCCCGGAATCGGTGGAAACGCACCTGAAATTGGCCGAGGTTTGCAAGGCAAATAATCTGGAGCAATTGGGAAGCTTGCACTACCAGCGGGTTTTGGATATTGATCCGGAAAACGTCACCGCCCGCAAAGCTTTGAATTACCGTAAAATCGATGGTGAATGGACAACCCGGGAAGACGAAATGTTCAGACTGGGTTATGTTAAAACAAGTCGCGGCGACTGGACGACGCCTCAAAAGCTGGCGATCGACACAAGGCAGGTGCAAATCGGTCGGGAACGCCGCGATTCGGATCAGGAAGTGCAAAAATTGATCGCCCTACTGAAGGCCGGCCCTTCCCGGGAAACGGAAAACGCGTTGTTTGCCCTGACCGATCCGGCTGCGGTTCCGCCCTTGGCCGAGGCCCTCAGCAACGAACCCAACGCGGAATTACGGGACGTTTATGTCCGTTCGCTGTCGCAAATCGGGACGGAGGCGGCTTTTTACGAAATCGCGAAATGGGCGATGCGGGAAACGGACGAAACCGTCGGCCTGACCTGCATCATGATCATGCAGAGTTCGCCGGGCATGTCGAAATATTTCGTACCGTACCTGACCCATGAGGACAATCTCACCGTCAATCGGGCCGCATATGTTCTCGGCCAACTGAACGACCGGACGGCCATTCCGTCGCTCATTGCCGCACTGATCACGCAGCATGAGGTCGTCATCCGGCAGGGCGATCTAAATCTTAGTCAATACACGGGTTCCGGCAATAATTCCTTTGTCGGCGGTCGGGCGTTGCAACCGGAAAAATCGAACGAGATGCTCAGCAACCGTGAAGTGCTCGTTGCGCTGCGAAATTTGACCGGGACGGATTTTGGTTATGAGGTTCCCGCTTGGTGGGACTGGTGGGCTGGCCAAAACCAAGCCACTGATTTCGACGCAAGACGCGGCGGGTATGACTGATAGGAATATTTTCGTTCCGTTGGCGCACCATTGTCGCCGCGTTCGATTATTAGACTGAAAAATCATAAATCGTGTATGGTGGCCCTTGTCAAACCCCCCTCACTCATTAAAATTGTCTCTCTGCCTTAATGTGTTGTGAGTTGCCCTGATCGTGCAATGGACGGGTCTTGGTGGAAAATTAACCGATTTGATCAAATGCCGGAAAGATTTTTTTTGAATCGACCGGTTGAAAATAATCTTATTCCGTTTGATGGGAGTGGACAAAATGTCGAAAGTTTGTGAATGTTGCGGAAAAGGGCGGACGTTGGGAAATCAAATGACCACCCGCGGTAAGGCGAAGTATCTCGGCGGATTCGGTACGAAAGTCACCGGCCTGACTCGTCGGACGTTTGAGCCGAACTTGCAGCGCGTGAAAGTCACCACGGCCAACGGCACGAATAAAACCGTTCGCATCTGTACCCAGTGCATCCGGAGCGGCGCCGTTCAAAAACGCGTTCACAACGCGCCATTTCAAATGACCGACGGCAAAGACAAGGCCAAGTCGAAGAAATAGTCGTGCGTCAGCCGCGGCGATGGCGCCGTGCGAATTTTTGATAAAACTTCAAAGGGAAACTTCGGTTTCCCTTTTTTTGTCCCGTCTTTTCCACCGAGCAAGCTCGGCGGCTACGATATCGCTGAATTGACCTCTCGACTTGTCCCTGCGAAATATGGTATAATTTCCCGGGGACGGGAAACACACACCCAAATCATTTGATGGCGTAACACAGCGGATTGGGCATGACCAACGTGCCGTTTATCGTGGTTTGCACTTCGTGCGAGTCGGTACTCGAAGTTCGGAATCCCGAACTGGTCGGGCAGATCGTCGCTTGCCCCAAATGTGGAAGCATGGTGCTGATCGAACCGACCAATCAATCGCGGCAATCCGCGTCTCAACCGGTGGCCCATGCGCCGATTTCCGAACTGCCCGCTCCAACGCCCGTGACGTCTGCAACGCACGATGCGACGCATTCCGAAATCATCTCGGAATTTCAACATAAGAATGACGCCAAAACCGTCGGAACCACAGTCGCGGCAAATGACAATGTTTCCGGCGATGCAAATGCCGATGCAACGCCTGTCCGTGACGCGGACGTGGAACGGCTCGGACCTTTGGCGGCGGAATTGCAGGCGAAATTCTTGAGCGGCGAAACGTTTGACGATTGGCACAACCGCCGTCTGGTGATTGTCGCCGTCGGGACGGCGTGTTTGCTGCTGACGTTTTTCGCGTTTCTTTTATTCCGGCCTCATCCGGAGAATATCGCATCGCCGGGGCAAAGCCCGGAGCATCGGCAACCGGCAATCGGTTCGCCGCTTCCGCCCGATGGTATCGAAACGACCCGAACCGGCGGTCAATCCATTGAAGAGTCCGAATCCGACGCAATCCAACAAGGTGAGTCTCCATCACCGTCGTCCTTGCCGCCGGCTGATGAAATCAAGGTCGAAGGGCAACCCGGCACACCCGGGAATCAGCCTGATGCGACGAATCAACAAGCCGACGCATCGGAGCCTGCGCCGGAATCAAAACCTGAATCGAAATCGCCCGGTCCGCTCCGGCCCCCCACCGACACATCGGGGCAGGGACGCACGGCAGCGGGACAATCCGGCGCGGCGGTGCGGGTGACGCTCCCCAACGACGAACCGCTTAACGACCCGTTCGGCGAAATTTTTGATCGCGTCAACAACGACAACGGCGCAAACGAGCAGGCGTCGCCGGAATTGCCTGAAGCCGAAAGCCGTCGGGAAGCGGTCGCAGAATCCGACGGTTTTTCCGGCATCATCGGAAACGAAGAGCCGCCAGAAAAAAATGCTGTTGACAAGCCGGATGAATCCGTGACGGAAAACGGTGAAGTCGCGCAATCGGAAATTCGCATTGAACCCGGAGACAAACAAGAGCCCGTCGAACCGAAGTCCCCCGACATCAGCGAACGTCTTGCCCTGTCGATCACGTCGTTTCGCGTTGAAAAGGCGCCCGTCGTCGACGTGGTGCGCGCCCTGTCCGATCTCTCCGGCGTTCCGATGCAGCTTGACATCGACGAGCTGCGAGCCCGCGGCATCAGCGTCGAATCACCGATCAGCCTGCAAATGCGGGAAACGACCGTCGCGGGAATCATTGACGCCGTGTTGCAGAAAACCCGGCTGACGCGGCGCGACGTTGACGGCTGCCTTGTGTTCGGTTACACGGACGAACAAGTGAATGCGGCGCGCACCGTTCGGTACGACCTTTCGAAACTTGCTTCGCTTGAGCAAAATCCGATTTCGGCGGAACAGGCCGCGAAGTGGCTCGCCGAACTCCTCATCAACCAGCCGCAAAACCCGAAAGTACGCAATGCGACCGCCGCCGTCGACGGGAACGAAATCGTCGTCGTCGGCACGATCTGGCTGCAAGACCAGGCGAAGCGATTGCTGCTGTCGCTGTATTACCTGCGCGGGCTGGAGCCGGAAAGCGGCCTTTCGCCCGAACGACTTGCGCCGGAAGTGTTCGGCTGGGACCGCGTCAATACGCCGCTGTCGTTCAACCTGGTCGAACCGATGCCGCTGAAACAGGCGGTGCGGCTGATCGAAGGGCACACGAAGTTACGAGTGCTGATTGATCATGCGGCGCTGCTCGAAGAGGGCCTTTCGCGTGAATCGACTGTGATCTCGCACGTCAGCAACGGGACGGTCGACACCGTGTTTCGCGGAATGCTCGAACCGCTGGGACTGACCTACCGCATCGTCGAGGCGAACGCCATTGAAATCACGACCCCGCGTGTCGCCCGGGAAAAAATGACGATTGAGGCCCAGCAATACGCGCCGCTGCCTACAGGAAAAACGCCCGAATCGTGCGCCGAAACGATCCGGCAGGCGTTCGGCGGCGACGCAAGCTGGAACCCGGAAACCGGCGGCGTCATCGTCATCGACCCCGTCAGCGGTTACATGCTCGTCCGGCAAAGTCAGCCGCTGCAACGCGACATCCGGCTTTGGTTCGGACGCATGCACAACGAACCGGGAAGGGCCGATGCGGTTGACGCCGAAGTAAACGACGCCGATGCAACTGAAAGGTAGCCGACCGATCTCCGAGCGGTCGGGTCGGCGATCGGCTACAACAAAGTAATCGAAATCACCTTCAAATATTACGCGTCAGCTCGCTTTGGCTCGACATCTCGCCGTTTGATCAAAACCTCATTGTTACCTTATTTGCATAAACAAAACAACCTCAGTAGCACAAGTCGCACACTTCAAACACAACCTCATTTCCCTTATTTTCCAAGGATTTGAAATGAGGTAAATAAGGCGGTTTTTCTAGGAGATTTCTTGCTACTGAGGTTGTTTTGTCAGAAAAATAAGGTGAAAATAAGGTTTTCAATGCCGACCATAGCCGACCATATTTGACGGTCAATCATGAAGGGCAATTCGATAACTGCGTACTACCCACCATTAGTGTTTTATATTTTTGTTTCGCCGCCCATTTGACAACGATTTTTCAACGGATGATTCGCCCGTGACGCCGACACATACTCAAAATCAGATACACCGCTTCCCGAACGGTTTGACGCTCATTGCCGAGGCGATGCCCTGGTGCGAATCGGTTTCGTGTTCGATGCTCGTTCCCTGCGGGAGCAACGACGATCCTCCGGGGCTGCTGGGGCTTTCGAACCTGACCTGCGAAATGGCCCTGCGTGGGGCCGGGTCCTACGGCAGTCGCCCGCTAATCGAAGCGTTTGAGAATCTCGGCGTCGACCGCGGCGAATCTCTGGGCAACACGCATACGACCTATTCCGTTGCGACGCTTTCGGAAAACCTGCCGCTGATCCTGCCGGTGATGGCCGATATTTTGCGACGCCCGCATTTTCCGGCCGACCAACTCGATGCAGGCAAGCAGGTCATCGAACAGGAAATCGTGTCCGTCGAAGACGACCCCGCCGGGAAGGTGATGCAGGAACTGACGCGGATTTACCTGCCCGCGCCGTGGGGCCTGCCCTGTCACGGCACGCTTGACTCGCTCGCCGCGATGACCATCGACGACGTTCGCGCACACCATGCGCGGCGTTACCAGCCGGACGGCATGATCGTCAGCGTGGCCGGCAAGATCGACTGGCCGCACCTTGTCGACGCGTTTGGCGAACTGTTCGGCGACTGGCCGGTGCGGGAACGGCCCGCGGTCGTTGAAACGCCGGGCACGACGCGTACGCTGCACATTCCCTACGATTCGGCGCAGACGCACATCGGCATCGCGTTCGACGAGGTGGCGTTTCGCGACCCGGATTACCTGCTCGCCTGGGGCGCGGTCGGCATTCTCAGCGGCGGCATGAGCAGCCGTTTGTTTACCGAGGTGCGTGAAAAACGCGGCCTGTGCTATTCGGTCGGGGCCTCGTATTTTTCGTTGCGGGAACGCGGCGGTGTGACCTGCTATTGCGGGACCGGCGCCGAACGCGCGCAGGAATCGCTCGACGTTTTGCTGGCCGAACTGCGGCGGATCCGGCGGGGCGTCACGGAAAAAGAGGTCGAACTGCTCAAAATCCGGGCCAAGAGCCAGCTCGTCATGCAGCAGGAATCGACCGGATCGCGGTCCGCGAGCATTGCCCGCGACTGGTATCACCTCGGGCGAATCCGTCCCATGTCGGAAATCACGGAAAAAATCAACGCGCTCGACAAGCCGTCGATTGGCGCGTTCCTGGCAAATTCACCCGAACGCCCGCTCTATCTCGCCACCCTCGGCCCCGAACCGCTTGAGATGGGTGATGCGTGACTTCAGGTTTTTTGACAGTGACTTAAAATGGCACCTTCGTCGCCTCGCAGAGGAACCGCACGAACGGTTTGGCAGCCAGGAAAGCGTTCGCGACGTTGTCGATGAAGGTTTCCTTGAGCGTTTGCGAATCGTCGAGTTCGGCGAGAACGACGAAATCGGTGCGTCGCAGGTCTTCGATGCAGGGGTGATCGGCGGAAAACCCCAGGGGACATTTTTTCAGGCTGTCGCCCGCAAGGGAATACAGGGCCTGAAATTTTTTGTCGTTTTTGATACGCCGCCAACGTGCCGGGGATTCGACGATGGCTTCGCGGACCTGTCGCAAAAACGCGGAATCCGGTCGCCACAAACCTGCGGACAGAAAGCACGCTCCCGGTTCGAGATGAAGATAAAATCCCGGCGCGTGGATGTCGCGGCCGAACTCGTGGCGGAACTGGATGCCGACGTTCGTTTTGTACGGTTCGTCCGCGTTGTGGAATCGCGTGTCGCGATAAACACGCATCAGCGAACCGCCCGACCGCCGGTCGACCGCGGTGAAATACTCCGAGATTTTCTTCAATCGCGGACGGAACGCCCGAATGAACGCGAGGCCCGGTTCAAGGACATCCTTTTCGTATCTCACCTTGTTTTCCTGGAACCACGCCCTGTTGTTGTTTTTCGCAAGCTGTTTGAGAAATTGAAAGAGCGACGGTTCGAATTTTTGAAATTCCATGCTGGATATCCTTTATTCGTTGATTTTTCCGAAGCCGGAGGGTCATGAAACCGCTTTTCGATTACAACAGATTTTTCTGCAATTGAAAGTGCGGATCACTGCTGAAAATTCGGAGATTTCTCGGCGTGACGAAAACGGACGCCCCCACGTCAAGGTGAAGGGCGTCCTTCTTTTCGTGGGTCACTTCGGCGAAAAGCGTTTCCTTCGTTTCGGTGTGCAGCTCGACCCGTACCCGGGCGCCGGCCGAGTGCACGCTCCGCACGAAGGCGTGCAGGCTGAGTTGTCCCTCGATGGGCGATTCGGTGATTTCCAGTTCGTGCGGCCGCACGAAGACCGAGGCGTGATCGCCGCCGCAAAGGTCGCAGGACAGTTCCGGCGATTCGAGGCGGTAACGACCGATGCAGACCTTGCCCTGGTCGAGCCGGCCGCGAAACTGATTGACCGAGCCGAGGAAGTTCATCACGAACTCGGTCGCCGGCTCGTGAAACACCTTGTCCGGCGTATCGAACTGCTCAATGTTTCCGGCGTTCATGACGGCGACGCGGTCGGCCAGTTCGAGCGCCTCGTCCTGGTCGTGCGTGACGAACACGCTGGTCAGGTGAATTTCATCGTGCAAGCGACGCAACCATGCGCGAAGTTCGACGCGGACTTTGGCGTCCAATGCTCCGAACGGCTCGTCGAGGAGCAGGATTTGCGGTTCGACGGCCAAGGCCCGGGCCAGCGCGACGCGCTGTCGCTGCCCGCCGGAAAGCTGGTGCGGATAACGGTCGTGAAAATTGTCAAGCTGCACGAGCGTGAGCAGTTCCATGACCTTTTCGCGGATCACTGTTTTCGACGGTCGCGTCCGGGCGGGCCGTATCCGCAGCCCGAAGGCGATGTTCTCGAAAACGGTCATGTGCCGGAACAGGGCGTAATGCTGGAACACGAAGCCGACGTTGCGGTCGCGGATTTTTCGCGTGAGCATGTTTTCGCCGCCGAAGAGCACCTGCCCGTTCGCGTCGGTCGGCGATTCCAGCCCCGCGATGATCCGCAAAAGCGTGGTCTTTCCCGAACCCGACGGCCCCAGCAATGCGACCAGTTCCCCGGCGTTGATTTTCAAACTGACGTCACGCAAGGCATAAAAATCGCCAAACGTTTTTGTGATGTTTCTGACTTCAATGGACATGATGGATCATTAACAATCGAAAAATATACGAAAAAATTCATGAAAACAATAAAGAGCCGGAAGTGGAGCCGGTATTCCGGCGCAACTTCCGGGTTGGCCGCAAAGCGGAACACGCTTGCTTGCGGGCGTAAACCGGGGGAATACGGCCCGCAAGTTGCGCCGGAGTACCGGCTCCACGTGCGGCTCTTTGTTTAAAATTCAAAATTGTTTTTTATTGTGATGTAAATTCTTGTGGATTCGTCCACACGACAAGCGGATTCTTTTGTCTTTTCACATAATCAATGCGTGCCGACAACGCTTTCTCATTGAAACAAAACCGGACCGATCCGGAAATCGTCCACCAGGTTCTTTTACCGAAACGGTCATTGAGTTTTTTCGCGGCCCGTGATTTGAAATTGCGCAGCAGCGTTTCTTTTACAATCTTTCCCGGTGCGGCAACCACCAGATGAAAATGATTCGACATGATTGCCACGACGAATAAAAACCAATGATACTCTCCGATAATTTCCAGCCAACGGTTCAAAACAATCTCGGCATGTTCCCGTTGAAAGTACACAATCGGTTCCGACATCATTTTTTGCGAATATCGTTTTAATTCCGGTTCATCCCGCAAAAACGGGGTGTTGAATTGATTGTGTTCATCGTCAACAAATCCACGTTCCTCGCCCGGCAACCATGTCCCGTAGGTCGTCGACGTGACAATTGCATATGTGTATTGATTCGAATCGAAATACATAATAATATCTTTAAAAATGGTAAAAACATGAAAGAGCCGCAAGTGCAGTGAAGCAAAGCAATATTACCCGCAAGTTGCGCCGGAGTACCGGCTTCACGTGCGGCTCTTTGTTTTTTCAATTTATTTCTTCTTTTATTTTTCATTCAACAATCACAAGAGTGAAATTACGTTGGATAAGTATCCTTCGTTTGAGGCCAAAATGACGCGTAAAAACCAGTCGTAGCGATCCATGCCGGAATGAAAGCGATTTCTGCTCGTTCCGTTGAAATCGTTCACGGAACGTCAGTTTTTGGGGGGAATCCTGTTTCGACGCTTTTTTACGTTTCATGGTCATGGTGACATTTATTGATACATGGCGAAGATGTTTTCCGGGGGGATGTCGGGCTGAAACAGGTGGGCGGGCGAGAGGATGTAGCCGCCGCCTTTTCCGAGTACGTCGCAATACCGGCGGACCTGTTCACG
>JAVBQX010000041.1:0-7993 GCA_031548645.1 Thermoguttaceae bacterium | reverse complement strand
AATATGACTGATGTCATGATTGGCCTTGATCCAAAGCACCTGACGATGCGGAACGGCGCAAAAAAAAACCGGGTTAACGTCGATATGGTCATTTGACATTTCACATCCTAATAATACGCCGCCTGATATTTCTCCGCCTTATGTTTTGCCACGCGAAGCCGTTTCATTCGGCATCTCCACACCGGTTGCTTCGTTGTTTGGCACGATTTCGTTCGACATTTATCCGCCGGAATTTTCTTTTTCTGTTCCCAATCCGGTAAAACCCAAACCGCCTCAATCGAAAAATCTGATCCCAACAAAACGTATCGCGACCGAAAATATCTTTCGATACAACAGAACGGAAAAAGGCTTCGAGGTCGCTTTGGAGGGACACGAAATCTTTCTCATCAAATACGATCTCTGGACCGAATATTTCTACGAATTCTTTGTCTCCAATCCGTACAACGAGATTCCCGCGGCTCGTGTCGTTCTGGAACACCGCGAAGCCAACTCGTATGAAAAATATAAAAAAACGCTCACAAAGTGCGGGAAATTGATAGATGAGACGGGCATCGCTGAAATCAGAAATACTCTGAGGGAATACGAAAAGGAACTCAAAACATTAAAACCGGGCCGCGACAGGAAACGCCGCAATCAAATCAAGAAGGAGCAGAAATTTTCGAAGGCCTATCTGAAATCAATGCGAAAGAAAAACGGCCAAATCCGCGATTTGGACGACCTGGTCGAGTTGACGCGTATTTCGTTTTATATGGCAGCAAGCCGTGCTCTGGAGAAATACAAGTCGGTCGATGAAGACCTTTACAATCATTTTAAGGAATGCATGAAGTTCGGCCGCAAGCCTCGTTACAACAAGCCCACGGAATGGACCTGGAACACGACCGAAGTTTCCTATGTTTCTTCGCCCTGATTCGAAGTCGTGACCACCGGTCCCTGATCGACTGTTTCTTTGAAAAACAACTCCGGTGCTCCCAGGAGTCTTTCGGCGTTTCTTGTGCGCCGTTTTGAGTTCATTCTGTAATTCGCCCATCTCCGCCATTCTGTCGGTGAGACATGCAAGGCGAAAAATTATTCCCATTTTTTCCCGGAAAATCAATTGCGACTTGTGAGATGTGACACTGAAACCGGAAATGTGACGCGGTTAATTGTAGACGACATGCTGCGTCCGGCTCACGAAGGCCGACAGCATGTCGCGAACATCAATAAAAACGGGAGACAACATGCTGGACTGGGCAAAACTCTTTTCACTGTCGGACAAGTACCTGCTGGAGCAGGAACTGGTCAACGGCATTCCGCCGAACGACCTCGATGATATCCGCCAGAACATCTTTGTGCGCATTCTCAAGGAACGGACCCGAGTGGCGTCCTTGTCCTCAAAAGAACTCGAAAAGTTCATCGACCGAGCGGTCGGGAGATATGCCAAACGCTGGAAGCGGTATCGCAATCGTTTCAAGCCCATGGAAGACGCCATGACGCCCGTGGTGAACGACACGCGCACGGGCGAACTCCGGGAGCAGGATTACGCCATTTTGAAAATGGACATGGCGGTGATCATGCAATCGTTCACACCCGAGCAGCGCGATCTTTGTCAAATGCTGTTGATGAACACGATCCGGCGCAGCCGGGAGCGGGGCGGGATGAGTCGCCGCGTCGCCGAAAGCGAACTGCAACGCATTCGCGAAAAATTCCAATTGGCCGGATACGGACAAAATTGACAAAATTTTCATTTTTCCCGGCACACATTTGAGCTCAGCTGTCCTATGAGGGTGTGGGCCGAAACGCAAAACAACAATTTATTTCAGGAGACGAATTCATGTCAGCGTTCAATATGAGTGTTTTTCAAGACGAAAGTGCCGAAGCATATCACGCGAAGGCGAAGGATTTTTATTCGAGCCACCAGTTCATGGATTTCATGAACTGGCCCGACTTTCACCACCGGAAACGCCAGGGCCTTGTCGCCGAACTGGAGACACGGGCCCAGAACATCGGTACGGCGACGCATACATTGACTTGCGAAGGCCCCGAAGTCTACCGCGAAAGGTACGCCATCGGCGGACCGATCAATCCGGCGACCGGCAAGCCCTTCGGCAATACGACGAAGAAATTCCAGGAATGGCAGGAAGCCCAGCAAAAGCCGGTGCTCACCTTCGAGCAGGCGGAGCTCGTCGAGACGATGAATGCCGCCGTCCAGCGGAATCAGTACGCCGTCGAACTTCTCAAAACGGGCCGCGCCGAGGGTGTCGTTCGCACGGAGTATTGCGGTCTGCCCTGCCAGATTCGGATCGACTGGTTCAATCCGGATTACGGCATCATCGACCTGAAAACCTGCGACGACCTGAACTGGTTCGAATCGGACGCACGGCGTTTCCGCTACCACAACCAGATGGCCTTTTACCAGTGTGTCCTGGATGCCGCCATCGGGCAGCTCCTGCCGGTATACCTCATCGCGGTCGAGAAAAAGGAACCCTTCCGCTGCGGCGTGTGGCAGGTCACAAGTGAAACCCTGCTCATGGCCCGCGCCGAAAACGAAGCGGCCATCGAACGTCTCAAGCAGTGCCGGGCCACGGACTGCTGGCCGACCGGCTACGAGGAAATGCGCATGCTTTCCATCGTGTAGCCTTCAAATTTCAAAAAATAGAAAGGTCCATTTTTATGACCCTCATGGAAAAAATCAATATCGGCAAGTCGCATCATGAACCGCGCATCATGTTTTACGGCGGTCCGGGCACAGGTAAATCGACCATCGCCTCACAGGCGCCGAACCCGATTTTTATCCTGACGGAAGACGGCGTCGACCAAATCGACTGTCACTCGTTTCCCTTGTGTAAATCCTTTGGTGACATCATCGACTGCATGACGGCTTTGGCCACGGAAAAACACAGTTTCCAGACGCTTGCCTTCGATACGGTCGATTGGGGGGAACGCCTGATTTTCGACGACCTCTGCAAACAGTACAAGGTCAATTCCATTGAAAAGGTGGACGGAGGTTACGGCAAGGGCTACGTACATGCGATGGCCTACTGGCGGCAGATCATCGATGCCCTGCGATATCTTCGCGAGGTACGCCACATGATCATCCTGCTGCTGGCCCATGCAAAGGTCGAATCGCACAGCGATCCCGAATCGACGACCTTCGACCGTTTCAGCCCGAAATTGCACAAGCATGCGAACGCATTGCTTTGCGAATGGTGCGACGCCATTCTGCTGGCGACCCGGGAACGGGGCGAGGCGAAAGGCGAAAAGTGCGGTGGGGAACGGGTACTGCGCTGCGTCGGCGGACCGTCTTGCGTTGCCAAGAACCGTTACAACCTGCCGGAAATGCTGCCTATGTCGTGGCCGGCGCTCATGGACGCGATGGCCGCGAACAAGTGAATTCTGTCCCAAACATAACCCTGATAAGAGAATACGATGACCAGAAAACGAAAGCAAGGCGGTATCCGTCGCTGCCGCGATTGCGGCGAGATCATTTTCATGGACGGCGAGCCCATGCCGGGCAGTACACGCCAGCGATGCCGGGCCTGCAATTACATCGGCGTCGGCTGCGGTCCGCCGTCACGCCAGATCGACGCGGACATCCACGATATGGCGTTTTATTCCGACCTCGATGAATTCGATTCCGAAATTTTGGGCGACGATCCGGACTTTAATTTGGAGGACTACCTCGAATGAAAACCTTGAAAATTCATTCCGAATTGCAGACCCTGCTTCCGGCCTTGTCGGACGCGGAATACAAGGGCCTCGAAGCCGACATCCTCGAACACGGCTGTTTGTCGCCGCTGGTGACCTGGGACGACTATGTCGTGGACGGCCACAACCGGTATGCGATCTGCCAGAATCACGAATTGCCCTTCGAGACGATTGAATTGAAATTCGATTCGCTCGATGACGCTAAGTTCTGGGCCTGGTCACATCAGGAACATCGACGCAATTTGACACCGTTCCAACGGACGGAAATCGCGTTGAGGTTCAAGCCGATGTTTGCAGCCAAAGCCAAAGAAAAGGAATTTCTGCGCAAATCGACACGGCAGACATCTGCCGAGTCACCCTTGAAACCAGTGAGTACAAAAGATGAACTCGCCCAGATTGCCGGAGTCTCCCATGACACCATCCGTAAAGCGGAATTCCTTTGCAATCACGCCGACGACGAGACGAAGGATAAACTCCGCAACGGCGAAACGACCATCAACAAGGAATACAAGCGTTTTCGGGTTGCGGAAGAAGGGGAAACTCCGGATTTCGACCCGGAGCCGCTGCAACCGGCCTCCCCGAATCCGATCGAACCGTACCAGGGTTCGGTCACGCTGGAACATATCCTGCTCCGCGACACCGACTCGTTGGTGTCCTGCCTGTTCAGTATTTTTGACGCTACCTATCGGGAGCGTCTGATCCTCGACGTGCTGAAAAAAGCACAAACTGACGACGGTCCCCAAGTCGTCGAAAGCATCGTTCGTCAAATTCATCGGGAATTCCCAATTTCCTGAATCCCTTCACCCCTCACAAAAATGGTAAAAAACATGACTTTCCAATTACCCGAATCCGCTCAAGTTTATCAAAACGCCTTTGTCATGGAAGTGACGCCCGAACTCGCCTACCAGTGGCTCGGTCGCAATTACCTGAACCGCAAGCTGGACCACGCCCTGATCGACCGGTATTACCGCCAGATCATTTACGGCAAATGGCGTTTCATCCACCAGGGCATCGCGTTCGACAAAAACGGCATTCTCATCGACGGCCAGCACCGGCTCGCGGCCATCTGCAAGGCGAAAAGGGCGGTTGAAATGCTGGTGTTCACGAACCAGACCTTCAACAACCACGAGGTGATCGACGGCGGCAAGATACGGACGAACCTCGACGTGATCAAGCTGGAGCTTCAGGACAGCCGGATCACGACGAAACACCTGCTGACGCTGCGATCCATGTTCGCAGGGCAGAAATGCCTGCGTCCGAACTGGAGTTCGAAGGAACTCAACGACAAGTACAAGAAGCACAGCATGGCGATTGATTTTGCGATTCAGGAGATGGAACCGGCCTATTCGCCGCGAATTGACGATCCGACGGTGCGCGGTGTCATCGCGCGGGCCTTCTACACCGTGAATGAGCCGAAATTGCGGAAGTTTTGCGAATACCTGTCCTCGAGCACCCCGTCGCAGCCGCAGATGATCACGGAACTTCGCGAACGACTCGTGTCTTACACGAATCGTCGGGAAGAGACCCGCCGTGAAATCTACCGGCAGACGCAATACACGCTTTTCGCTTTCCTGCTGGATCGCGAGACGGTTGCCATTCCGTTCTGTACGAAAGAGTTGTTTCAATTGTCCTGACCGCTGAAAGGAGCTTGACATGAAAAATCTTGTCATTCGCGAAGAACTTCAAAACCTGCTGCCGCATCTTTCCGAATCGGAATACGCGGGGCTGGAAGCCGACATTGTCGCCAACGGCTGTCTTTCAGCCATCGTCGTTTGGGGTGACGTCATCGTCGACGGCCACAACCGTTATGAGATATGTCAAAAACATGGAATTTCGTTTGAGGTCCGGCGGATGGAATTCGCCTCAATGGATGATGCGCGGTTTTGGGCATGGACGCATCAGGAGAACCGACGGAATTTGACAATGTATCAGCGGGGGGAACTCGCCCTATTGTTCAAGCCGATGTTGGTTGCCAAAGGCAAAGAAAATATGTCGCTTGGCGGATGCAAAAAAGCGTTTGATCAAGAAGGTCTCCAGATATCTGGAGACCTTCCAAACGGAGGTATCCGAGTCGACAAGGCACTTGCCAAACAAGCCGGTATCTCCCACGACACCATGCACAAAGTTGAGTTTCTCGACAAGCACGCCGACGAGGAAACGAAGGAGAATCTTCGCCAGGGAAAGACCAAGATCAATCGCGAATACAAGCGTGTCAAGGAGACGGTCGCCGATCCCAAGCCGAAAAAGCCGAGGACGAAAAAGCCGAAGGCTGAAACGCCGGTGGCAGAACCTCCCGAGGAACCGAAACCCGCCGAAACGCCTCCGTCGAGAAAGGTGCCGTGTATTGAAGAGCTGAATTATATCCCGAGGACGACACTCAAGGACATCCGGCAGGACAAACCGGAACATTTGCTCCGAAATCTGGCATCACACTTTCGCAAAGGATACATTCCGGACCTGGTTCTGGAAGCCATGTATTTTTTGCTCGAGTATGAAGGGGAAAAAGTCACCATCCCCCTCGCTGCGGAGATCGCAAAGCAATTTCTTAAACCGAAACGCAAATAACCCTCAGGTACAGGTATTTTCCATTCAAAAACAATTTCAAAAGGGATTTCAACATGAAAAATATTCTCCCCTCCAACGCTCGTCAATTCAACAATGCCTACGTCGTTTACGTCACGCCCGAACTCGCCAAAAAGTGGTTGAGTGAATGCAACAACTTCAATCGTCCCATCAAGCAGGCGGTGGTGGATATGTATGTCCGCCAGATTAAATCCGGCTTATGGCGCAGAACCCACCAGGGGGTGGCGTTTGACAACTACGGCATCTTGATCGATGGCCAGCATCGCCTCATGGCCATTGTCGCCACCGGTCAAACGGTTGCTCTCCTCGTTTTTATTGGAGAGCCTGCGGAAAATTACGAATATATCGACTGCGGATGCAACCGCAGCAATCTCGACACCATGCGCATGTCGTCGCGCAATAATACGCTGACGCTGAAACATTCGCAAACCGTCAAATCCATGATCGCTGGTCGCTATTGCAAGACCGCCGGGAGGTTTTCGAACGCGGAAGTGAACGATTATTATCGCCAATACATTGCGGCGGTCAATTTCGCGGTCGAGCAACTCGGTGATTACAACAACACCCAGATCAACGATCCGACGGTACGAGGCGTCATTGCCCGGGCCTGTTGTCACATCCATCACGACGTGCTCGTTGAATTCTGCGAACTGCTCAAAGGAAAGCAGCAAGAGCATCCCGCCGCCAAAATGGTGGATTTGTTTCGCCGCTCCCTGATGAGTTGGAAGGACCGGCGTGAAAACACCCGGCGCGAAATTTACAAACGCTGCGAGTGCATCCTCGAAGCCATGTGGACCCAAAAGGAACTGGTCGGTTTCCCGGTGGCCACCAGCGAACTCTTCCCGATCCCTCACGACAATTGCTGACGCGTTTTTCTTTTGGCGGATCGGGAAGGTCCCGGTCCGTTGTTTCCCAGCACCATATTTTATTACAAGGATATTCCCATGAAAAAATTGACCACGCACCCCCGACTGGAAAACTTGCTCCCGGCGCTTTCGGAATCGGAACGCCAGAGTCTTGAGGATGACATTCTCGAGCACGGCTGTCTCTCTCCGATCATTGTTTGGGGCAACATCATCGTCGACGGACATTTTCGTTACGCCATTTGCCAGAAATACGGACTTCCGTTTGAAACGGTGGAAATTCCGTTTACCTCGCTGGATGGTGCCTTGTTTTGGGCATGGCAACATCAGGACAACCGCCGGAACCTGACCCCCTATCAGCGGGCGGAAATCGCGCTGCGGTTCAAACCGGTTTTCGCGGCGAAAGCCAAAGAAAACAAGTCGGCCGCAGGCGGGTACAAAGGCGGGGATTCCCTGCCCCAAGTGGATATCACCCCGATCAATACGGCGCAGGAGATTGCCAACATCGCGGGCGTTTCACGGGATACGGTCTCCCGGGTCGAATTCCTTGACAAACACGCCGACGAGGAAACGAAGGAAAAACTCCGCGCCGGGGAAACTTCCATCAATCGGGAATACCGCCGTCTGAAGGAACCCGGTGCGCCGATCCTTCCAATGCCGCCGAAGCCGGCACAGCGCAGCATGAGCGAATTGATCACGGACCTTGAGGACCAGCTCGGGATTTATGGTCTGGAGCAATTCGTTCTCGAACTCTTTGCTTACCTGCATAAAACCAGGAGCAAAATCTACATTAACACACTCATGAAAAAACTGGCTCTCCAGTTTTTTTCCAAACTCATTGAATGAAAGTCTTTTATGGCCAT
>JAVBQX010000158.1:0-10070 GCA_031548645.1 Thermoguttaceae bacterium | reverse complement strand
GTATGGTCTGCCGGTTTTCGGGTTGACGCTGTCGGGGCCGGTCGTACCGCGGCAGCCGCCCAGCGAGTTGGCGCAGATCACGAAATAGCGCTCCGTGTCGATGACCTTGCCGGGCCCGACGGCGATGTCCCACCAGCCGGGATCGTCTCCGTCGTCATGCCGCGCAACGTGCGAATCGCCGGACAGCGCGTGGCAGATGAACACGGCGTTGTCCCGGCGCTCGTTCAGCCGGCCGTAGGTCTCGTAAACGACGGTGACCTCGGGCAGTTCGCCGCCGCCTTCCAGCCGGAGCGGTTCGGCGAAAGTGACCCGCTGTGCGTGTTTCAATTCGCGTGCCGAACGCACGCTGTCGCTGCTCTCGAAAAGATCGTCGCTCATTGAGTGTGGAGTTTGGAATGTGGAGTGTGGAGTTAAAAAGAGCCGGGGATGAAGCGTAGCGCAATCCCCGAACGCGTACAAAGTTATCGAATTGACTTTCGGGTATTGCGAGTCAGTTTGCAGCGGCTCGGCATCTCGCAGTTGGATCAAGACCTTATTTTTACCTTATTTCAAAAACAAAACAACCTCAGTAGCACAAGTCACACTCCCAAACACAACCTTATTTCCCTTATTTTCGAAGGGTTTTGAAATGAGGTAAATAAGGTGAATTATTTTTGGGATTTGTTGCTACTGAGGTTGTTTCGTCAAAAATAAGGTGAAAATGAGGTTTTCAATTCCGGCCATATTGTACTGTCAATCATGAAAATCAATTCGATCACTTGGCAGTAGCGCAATCCCCGGGCGAACATCACAACGGCGGTCACGGCGTGACCGCCCTACCTTGATTCCATTAACGCAACGAGCGCAAGGGGCGAATGTTGATGAACGGACGACGCAAGGGGCGAATCTTCTTCATGTGCCGTTTCATCTGGACCGCCGGCTCGGCCTTGGTGAGGTCCGGTTCCATCGGCGTGTCGCTTTCGATCATCGCACGCTGTTCGTCATTGAAGGAAATGACGTCGAAATCCTTGAAATAGTATTCCATGTCGGACCCGCCGTGCAACTGCAGGGCGACCTTGCCTTCCTTGAGGCATTCGGGGTCGATGATGTCGATGATGACCTGGCCGTTCAGTTCGGTTGTGAGGTGGTCGCCGACGGCCACGATGCTGACGGTGTTCCAGTCGCCTTCCTTGAAGACCTTGGCGGCCGTTTCATTGTTTCGGGCGACCCAGCCGCGGCCTTCGACCTCCCAGAGGCTGGCCGTCGCGGCGCCGTCGATTTCGTCCTGGAATCCGCGCAGCCAATACGGCTTGTCGACTTCGACGGCACGGAAGTACAGGCCGCTGTTGCCTTTGACCTGTTTGAACGTGACCCGCGCTGCCTGATCTTTCAGGATTTCCTCATAGCGGAGCATGCCGTCGCGCGATTCATCGCCGCCGGAAGTGCCTTTAGCGACAAGGTTTTCATCGATTTCCCATTTTCCGGCGGGCGAGACCCAAAGGCCGTCGAAGTCCTTTTTCAGCAGCTTCTGCCATTCGGTGGGGGCCAGTTCCTTGACCATGATGTTGCGCCAGCGGATTTTGCCCGTCGCGGCTTCGGTTCCGTGAACCTGGAACCCGAAAAAGCCTTTCAGGTCGGCAATGTCGGCGAAGTCGGAGCAAATGACGCCGTTGACCCAGATTTTAATGCAGGGGCCGACCGCCTGGATGACGACTTTGTTCCAATCGTCTTTTTTGAACGCCGGCGCGGTGACTTCGGTATCAATATTGCTGACCCAGCGGTTGCGGCGGCTTTCGTCATAGACGCGGCCCGAGTTGCCGGTGTCTTGGTCGAGTTCGCATTGGTAGCCGCGGACGACTTCGCGGTCGCCGTCTTTTGTCGCGAAACTGCGGAATTGCACGCCGGAGTTGATCGCTTCGTCGAATTTGCATTCAAAATAAAGCACGAAGTTGCCGTATTCCTTCGGGGGGCAGAGGAAGGTGTTCGGTCCGTCGCCGCGCTGGCCGACGATGCAGCCGTCTTCGACCGTATACGTGGCGTCGCCGCCGCGTTTGATCCAGCCGTTGATGTCTTTGCCGTTGAACAGCGGCTTGAACCCGTTATCGGCCAGGGTGAACGATGTCATGGCAACCAGCACAAAAAGCGAAATCAGGGCCTTGCCCGAGGGAAATCCGAGGGGGAATTTCATGTGAAGCCTCCAAAAAATGGTGAAGCGAAAGGTGGGAAAACGGTCACCCCCCAACCGGGGTATTCGACCGAAAAGCATGTAGCTAACGCATTCTAGCATAATCGGCGGATATTTGCCACTCAATCCCAAATTGCGTAAACGAATCTTTTCCCGAAATGCAAGGTCAAAATGTGACGAAACTTGTGATACTGTAAAATTTTCCGATTTTTCTGCATGACAAAAAAATATTCATGCCCCCCGTTGTAGTGATGATTTCCCACACTAAAATGTTTGGGTTAAATTGCCGCAAAAGATTCTCCCTATTAATAATATTGACAAGTTCTGCCCTGCTTTATCTCGTCAATGGAATTTTTACGGTCAAATCTTTCGTAAGGCGTTTCACTGGAACCCTTTGGAATTTCGCCCGCGTCGGCGGAATGGGGAGTTCAAAGCCGATTGGAATGCCGGAATTGAAAAGTCGTTTCGTTTTCTGTCTCTTATGTTGATTGTTGACATGATGACGAAAAATGATTTTTTTGTGCGGAAACTTTTGTTTTCGCGATGATTTTGCCGGAACATTTCGGGGGGCATTGGTGCGTCACGGCCTGGGATAGCGTGGCGTCAACTCATTGGCCCATCGGTATTTACACCTATCATTGCTTTTTGTTTTTAGGATCGTTGTTGTGGTTAATCGGAACCTTATTCACAAACTTGACATTGAAGAACAGGATTGGGAAACTCAACTTGAGGCAGCTCTCGGCGGGATTCCCCCGGAAGAAATGGACTGGGGTGGTGACGAAGTCGTCGCCAATAAAATCGTAGAAGGAAGAATCGTCCGTATTGAGAACGACCACGTCATCGTCGACGTCGGTTACAAGAGCGAAGGGTCGATCCCGATCACCGAATGGGAGGAAGGCGATGAGCCGCCCCAGGTCGGTGAAACCGTCAAGGTGTTGATCGAGGAACTCGAAGACACGATGACGCCGGAAGAAAACCGCATGATTCAATTGAGCAAGCGCAAAGCGGCGAAGATTGAAGCATGGGATCGGATGATGGACAAAATCAAGGAAGGCGACGTCGTTCGCGGTTTTGTCGTCAAAAAGATCAAGGGCGGTTTGCTCGTCGATATCGGCGTGCATGTTTTTCTGCCCGCCAGCCAGGTCGACGTCCGCCGGCCGGGCGACATTGCGGAATTCATCGAAAAGCCGATCGAATGCGTCGTGCTCAAAATCGACGAAACCCGCCGCAATATCGTCGTCAGCCGTCGCGCGCTGATCGAACACGAACGCGCCACAAAGAAAACGCAACTGCTCAACGAACTCCAGGAAGGCCAGATCCGCAAGGGAACGATCAAGAATATCGCCGATTTCGGCGCGTTCATCGACCTCGGCGGCATCGACGGACTGTTGCACATCACCGACATGAGCTGGGGCCGGATCAACCACCCGTCCGACCTCGTCAAGCTGGACGACGAAGTCGAGGTCATCATCCTGGCCATCGACCACGAGAAGGAAAAAATCTCGCTCGGCCTGAAACAGAAAACGCCCAGCCCGTGGGAAAACGTCGAGGAGAAATATCCGGTCGGTTCGCGGGCCACAGGAACGGTCGTCAATGTGATGAGCTACGGCGCCTTCATCAAGCTCGAAGAGGGCATCGAAGGGCTCGTGCATATTAGCGAAATGAGCTGGACCAAACGCATCACGCACCCGAACGAATTCCTCAGCGTCGGCGACTCGATCGAAGTGGCGATTCTCGGCATCAACAAGGAAAAGCAGGAAATTTCGCTCGGCATCAAGCAGACGCACGAAAACCCTTGGGAACACGTCGAAGATCGTTACCCGATCGGCGCCGACGTCACCGGCACCGTTCGCAACCTGACCAATTACGGCGCGTTCATCGAAATCGAAGAGGGCATCGACGGCCTGCTGCACGTCAGCGACATGTCGTGGGTCCGCAAGATCACGCACCCGAACGAAGTAGTCAACAAGGGACAGCAGGTCAACTGCCGCGTCCTGTCGGTCGACAAGAAGAGCCGCCGCATCGCGCTCGGGCTCAAGCAACTCAGCGAAGACCCGTGGGCCGATTACATCCCGAACAAGTACCAGCCGAACAGCCTGGTGACCGGAAAAGTGACAAAAATCACGAATTTCGGCGTGTTCGTCAGCCTCGAAGAGGACCTCGAAGGTCTGCTGCACATTTCGGAACTGGCCAATCACAAGGTCGACAACCCCGAGGAAGTCGTCAAGGTCGGCGAGGAAATCGAAGTCAAGGTGCTCCGCGTCGACGCCGACGAACGCAAGATCGGTCTCTCGCGCAAGCGGGCCGAATGGACTGAAGAGGAAAACCAGGAAGCTGCCGCCGCCGAAGAACAGGCTGCCGCCGCATCCCAACCGGCGGTCAACCCCGAAACGCTCAAGGGCGGTATCGGCGACAGCTCCGGCCCGTTGTTCAAAGCCCCCGGCTCGGACGCCAACTGAACATGACAATCCGGGAAATCCTTCCCGGACTTGTGTTTTGCACAATCGCGACCATCGCAGGGTGGTCGTTTTTTTTGCGCCGTCAAAATTTCCGCAAGCTTCTTGATTTTTTTCCGCTTGCGAGTATCCTGAAATTATGTTGTTGTTTTGCCAGCGCGGATTTTTTTTCGGAGAATCCTCATGACCCGCCATTTGTTTTTTGGTTTGTTTTTCATTGTTATCGCCTTGCTTTTGGCCGGCTCGGGATGCAATGCCAACCCGAAACCCGAAGTTCCGGTCAGTTCCTACGGCAAGGTGGTCGATAAATTACCGGACATTCCCGAAGCCAAAGAGCGTTACAAATACCCCGATTACGTCGACTTGCGGCATATCCCCAAATAACGCCGTGATTTGCGGGAATTGCCGAAAACCATCCTCAAAATTTCGCACAAAAAAACACCGGTCGCGCAAGATACCGTGACCGGTGTTTTGTCATTTCTTTGATGGATCAAATCGCTTACTGGACGGGCCTCGCGGCGATGTAGGCGTTTGGGCCGCCGAGTTGCGGTTGCGGTTTACCAAAAGCCAAGGTGCCCTGCTGGCCGCCGGTCAAAGTCACGGTTTGCATATCTTCGACCGTTCGCCCGTTGACGTTGGCGACGATGCGGACTTCGTAATCATACAGTTTGCCGGGTTCCAAGTCGTTGACGACGTAACGACGATTGACGCCGGCCATTTTCGTTTCATAACCGTTGATATAAACCTTCGCGTTTTCGGGAACGGTCACGGAAATCGCGCCGGAACCGAGGTCCATCATCAAATTCTGCGTTGAACCGCCCCCGGTCGCGCCGGAAGCAGGCGCTGCCGTTCCGGGGCCGCCCATCCCTGCGGGCATCGGCAATCCGCCGGCGGGCGTCGCAGGAGTTGTTCCGTTTCCCGTGCCCGTTTGCGGGGGCGTGTCGTACCAACCGCTGCCTGCGCCCGTTGTAGCCGGAGGCGTGTCGGCGGCATCGGTACCGTATGTGCTCCCCCCCAAACCAGCGGGAGGCGTATACGGACGGGGCTGAATGCCGTCGAGCCGGCTGTCAAGGTCGCTTGTCGCCGGCGGAGTTGCGGGAGCGGTTTCGTTCCGCGGAGGCGCCACGGTCGGTTGCCCGGCTCCAGGCGAAGTTGAAGTTCCGGAATTTCCCGGCGATGTTCTTCCGGCGGGTGGTGTCGTCGTCAACGGCGTCCGTCCCGTTTGGGGCAAGACGGGTTTTTGCGAAGCCGGAACGCCGACCGGACGCTGACCGGGAATACCGTCCGAAGGCGTCACGCTGCCGAAGCCCGTCGAACTGGGCACCCCGACCGTCAGCGACGTCGGCTGATCATAGTAACCCGAATATCCCGCACATCCGCAACCGTCGGCTGCAAAACCGCAAAAGCCGCAAGTATCGCCACAGGGATCAAAGCACGGGTCGAAACAGGGCGTCCAGCACGGGTTGATCACCGGGGTGGCACAGCAGCAGGGCGAATGCCAGCACCTGTGACAAAGCAATCCGGCGAAAAGGCCGCCAAACGGTCGCCAGCCGTAAGCGGGATAAACATTCATTGCATGATTCGGCGAATAATAGGGGGCGGCCATCCATTGTGCAGACGATTCGCCGACAAAAGCGGCTGCCGTGAGCGTTGCCGTCAGAAAGCCGACAACCAAACATCTGGTGATTTTGGACTGCATACCTTATCTCCTGATTTATGAGGGTGCGTTGTCAATCAGATGACAAACAGGGTGTATTGTTTTTGCCTCCGCAAAACATTTGCGAGTCGAGGCAAATTTCGTTGTCGCGATATGACGGAATGTGACGATACATCAGTTCAAGGATAACACCGAAATCCCTGCGAGTCGACCACTTCAAGCAAGAAAAACCCGTTTTTTCCGACAGTTCGCGGGTGTAACTCCCACATGTGAAACAGTTGTTTTTTTAGCAAAAAAATATTTATCCGTTTCAGTCTTTCTATTTTGCTATTTTGTTAAAATGGACGCGGTAAAAACCCGGGCGATTGTCTTTCGTGGATACATCGGCGACAAGATAAAGCGAAGGCTTCGGATTTGCAGGCAGGGTCAGCTCGAACCGGACGCAACCCGCACCGTCCGTCCGGAGCGAAAGATTTTCATACGCACACTCAAGCGGCAGGCCGCCGGAAAACCGCCGGTTTGCGTCGGGTGGAGCACTTGACGCATCGCGGAAGGTTTCAGAAAGTATGAAATAATCGACCGCCGAATCCGCATCCGCCGGCACTTCCGTTGATGTCTTGTTTTTCGAGTCGCTCTGTTCGGGCGCGGAATAGGTCGGGCGGTTGGACAGTGCGATATCGTCGCCGTTTTGCCCCCGCAGCATGACCATGCAGACGAACACACAGGCCAGACCGGAAACCGCCGCCACAACAAACATGCGCGATCCGGAGGCCAGTCGCATGACGACGAGAATCATGCTCAAAACGGCCAATGCCATCCCGCCGAAAACGACAACCATCCCGACGGCGAACCCCCAGGTGCGCCGGCTTTGACGAACGCCTTCGAGGGTTTGATCATAATGTGCCTGCAACGCGGCCATGTTGTCGAGCATCACCGGCCTGAGCGTGGGGCTCTGTCGCATGTCTCGTTGCGCATCTTGACGCAACGAATCGTCGGCGGCCACGAAAAAGTCAAACGTTCGGAGCGTTTCGGCGTCGTTCGAGGTCAACAGCGATTCAAGCGTTTCCCGGTCAATCGATTGATTTGTTGAGCCGGGGGTGCGTCCCAACAATTGCAGTCCGGTGCTTGTTGGCACCGCGGCGAACAACGCATCGGCCGTTTCTTCCGGGAGCAAAGTTTGCATAACGCGCACGGCGACATCGGCATCGGCAACGTGTCGGCCGTCGGCATCGGTCACCTGCAACTCGACCTGCCAGGTCGTTTGATCGTTATGCGTCGATGAGGCGGCGTTCGCCTTGACGGTCAGCCAATCGACCGGTCGGCGGAGCGCCCGCTCCGTTCCGAGCGGCGACATCGCTCCCGATTCGGCGTCGAACACGGAAACCTCGACGAAGCCGGTCACCGTTTGCGGAAGCGGCACACGCACGCTGGTCACGCCGTCACCGGTCACCGCCGGTTCGGACAGCAGCGGCACGCCGTTTTGCGAAACCGTGACGACCACCGGCAAGCCCGCCCGGCGCGATCGCAGATGCACCGTCACCGGCTCGTCCGTCGACACGACATGCCGGGCCAGTCCCATGTTGAGCGGGGCGTCCGATTCCGGCAAAGCAATCGCCATTGTAAACGGCTCACCGTCACCCGACCGCCGCGAAGCGGTTTCCCAACGATTGACCGACAGCGTGTAATGCCGCCCGGTTTGCGGTTTGAGATAAAACCGCCCGTAACCGTCGACGGCGCATTCCAATTCCGCGACTTTGCGGCCCCGGTCGTCGGTCACCGTTCCGGCGAGATTGCGGACGGGTTCCCTGGCCACCGTCGCCCGGAAAAACACGCGATTCTCAAGCCCCGTGACAAGCCGTCCGCCTTCCGGCGACAGCGTTATATCAAGCATTGCGTCAAGCGTCGCGTCCGTCGTTGTCACACTCGGTTTTTCCGGCTTTATTTCAGGCGACGAAGCCATTCCCATGCCGCCACTGCCGCCAAAACTGCTGAAACCGCTACCACTCATGCCACCGCCGCCATAGCCGACAGCACCGCTTGAACCGCTCGCCATGCCGCCGCTCATGCCGCCACCCATGTCGCTTGCGTCCGGTTGTTGCAGAACCGCACTACGTCTGGTGCGAAGCTGTCCGTAAACCTCGCTGCTTTCCCGGGCGTCAACGTCAGCATCGCTTTGCTCTTTTTGGTTCGCATTGCCTAACACCGGCGCCGCAGTTTCGGGTTTTCGCGACGCTTTTTCTCTTGCGTCTTGCCCCGTCGCTCCGAAAACGCCGAACGCACTTGACGCGGCGTTGGGCGCCGACTCACGGGCCATACGTTCCTGCGGTTGCGGCGCTGACAGGCTTTTCAAGGCACGTGTTTCACTCGTTTGCCGTCTTGCCGCGAACGAATCTTGTGTGACATCCGGCGGCGTCATCGGTGCGGACGAAGGCATTGTCGCCAGCGCCGCGTCCGATGCGCTTCGCGGCGGCGTCACATAACTTTGCGACGTCTGTGGGAAGTACAACTGCGAGTTGGAAGCCAGTTGATTGCTACGATTGCTAATCGCGGGCGTACCGACCGGTTCTTCCGGTTCCGACGCATCCCGCGGCGTTTCATCCGATTCAAGCATGTCCTTCCGCAATTGTTGCGGCAAAACATAAGGCCGGACTTCCGCCTCCGCGACGGCATTGTGCATTGAGTAATGTGCAATGCCGCTTCCCGGCGTTTCAGTGGCGGATTCGGCGATTTGTTCCGGCTGAGACATCAATGACGAAGCGTCGAAATACCGGTTGACCGCCGCAAGTTCGCGGCGAAAACTTCCCGGTGTTTCAAACGGTTTTTCGGCCAGTCGAAGCGTTGCGATGGATTTCACGGCGTTGTCCGGCGATGCGTTGCCGGTGCTGATTTCGAGTTGCACGGTCGAATCGTCGACGGTTTCGAGATGCTCGGTCAGTTTCGCCAGCGGCACGAGAAGTTTGCCGTCGGGGCCGGTCGATTCGACGAGTGACGCGAGTTCGTTCCCGTGACGGTTGTTGATCGCCACGCGGACCGGAACCTGCCGTCGTTCCCCGAGCAGATCGGTGACCTGCACCTGCAAAGTTTGCGGCGTTCCCTTGACGAGCAATTCCGGCGCGGCGGCCACGACGCGATAAGGCATTCCGGCCACGCGGGAAACCTGGTAACGCTGGTAAAAATAACCGCAAACGGTCATCACGACAAGACACACAGCCGCGGCGCTCATGACGCGATTGATGCGGCGTTCCTGCAAAAACGCCCGTTTGGCGAATTCCCACGGCATGAGCCGGAACACCTGCGGCCGCTCGTGCCCGGCATGGGCCACCTGCACCGTGCCGGACGGCATGTCCGCTTCGACCGAATGTGACAGCGGGATTTCGGTCGCCTGGGTTTCCGGCTGCGCGGGAATGTCCTGTTTCTGTCCCTGAACAGGCACCACATCGTCGGCAAGAGGATTTTCGACCGCCGCCGCAATGCCCGAAACAGACGGCAGGATTTCGCCGAAAAGCGATTTGCCGGTCGTCAGCCGCGCGGCGTCGGCGATCATCGACGCTTTGCGCCGGACCTGTTCGAACAGGTCGGCCACCTCCGGTTCGTTGGCGATTCGCGCACGGAGTTCGTCGGCACGTTTCTCCGAAAGGAGATCGTACACCAGTTCGACAATTTCCGCTTTCAACTCCGGGGAATGGCTCATAGGGGTTAGGGGTTAGGGGTTAGGGGTTAGGGGTTAGTACGACAGCGCAATGAGGTAGGGCGGTGACGGCCAGAGCGCACGCCGGAGTGCGGGGTAGAAAGG
>JAVBQX010000044.1:0-22834 GCA_031548645.1 Thermoguttaceae bacterium | reverse complement strand
GATCCTCTGCGGCACCGCCTTGCCCCGGAAAAAACGCACGACCTCCGCTGGCTTTTCATCGATGTCCGTCGCTGCATAAGGGTTCGTCGTCATGGGGCGGTGATTGTCCATTTTCAGGCTACAAAGTCACCCCCTCAATTTAACCGTAACTTGCGAAAGAATCAAGCTCGGTTTTCGCGAGGATCGTTCGTCATCCCGTTGCGTTCGTCTTGATCAATCACGCGGAGCTGCGAAACAGGCGAAGGTTGCACACTATAGCCAGATTACATCTCCATGGATTCGCACTCGGCGGCATAAAGCAGGCCTTCGAGGGTGCGTTCGATAATTTCGTCTTTTTGAATCATGTACGCAACTTCCATGTTTGATGGCCATTCGGGGACGCGTCGGCGGTCGAAAACCGTCATTCCGCGGGTCAGGTCGCCGATGGTTTCAACATTTCCCGCAACTTCTTTCATGGTAAAAAGTTCAGGATGTATTGCCGCCATGTAGGTGACCATGTCATGGATATGAATCCCTTCAAGGCCGAATCGCTGGCGGTAAGCTCGGAAGGCAGGCATGAGAATATTGCGCAGAAAACGTCCGATTTTGGTCGTGTCGGACGGAAGGCGGTTCAAATCGCCCAAAGTAAATGTAATTCTGTTGGTTACGTCAAGTGGAATCAGCGTTTTCGTACACGGTGACTGAAACACCTGCCGGGCGGCGATCGGGTCACAATAAATATTGAACTCGGCCGCGGGGGTGATGTTACCGGCAACATCGAGAGCGCCGCCCATAATAACAACGTGGTCAACCAGTTGCGGCAATTCCGGGTCACGTTGAAAGGCCCGGGCGAGATTGGTCAGCGGGGCGAGCGTGATGACGGTGACTTCTTCCGGCGCGGAACGAATTGCATCGCAAATGACTTTTTCCGCAAGGTGTTGCGACAAAAGCGCGGCGCAGGGAAGGTCGGTGCCGCCGAGACCATCAATTCCGTGCACATATCGACCATCAACCGGCAAACCATCGTCGGGGCCGGTTCCCGCCCCGATCCGCGGCAGACGCGGGGGGTCGAGATATTCGACAATCGCCTGCAAATTCCGCGAAGCGACCTGTGGCGTGACGTTTCCCCCCGTCGAAGTGACGGCCACTACCTCGACGGACGGATCGAACAAAGCCAGGCAAAGCACCATCGCATCATCGATTCCCGGATCAACATCCAAAATGATCTTTTTCGCCATGCAAAAAAACTCCGTCCAACATACTGCGGAATGACCACCATCGAAAAATGATCCAACACCATTTCTCAGCACTTAAATGTCAGTAATTATGATAATTTTACATTGTTTTTGCCGTTACGTCCATTCACGGCCCATTTATTCCGCAATCTTCCTGTCGCCGTTGACACATAATACGATAATTCCCGTTATAACGGTCGAAATTTCACTTGCACGAAAATCCGGTTGTTGCTAGACTTCGCTCTCGCTCATGTCAGCCGTTATAATAAGAAAATTGCACAAAATGTCGCGTTTCGCCGGTTCCATTCGGAAAAAAATACACCTGATTTTGCTCCTGCTCCTGCTCCTGCTGGCAATTTTGGCCGGAACGGGCATTTACGCCGTGAGGATGTATCGCGATTCCGTAATTTTCGTCAGCCAGCGGTCGCAGGAACTGCCCTTGGCCATCGGACTTGCGGGCCAGATTTCCCAGATGCGGTTGCAGATCGCATCGCTCAAAAACGTACTCCGTGAGCGTGACACGTTTGTCAGCAACAAAAGTTTTGGAATCGTGGCACGGACGGAACCGAATGACGTCTTAACGTTCGGCAGGGACATACTCGGACAAAGCATGAAGGAATCGTTCGTTCGCGACCTGAAAAACCTGCGTGATCTGGAGCGGAATTTCTGCGGCGTCCTGCGCGAAGGACAGGCGGAAGTGCCCGAATCACGGCGTGAAGAAGGGGAAATCCTGCATGAAATCACCCTCGGGGTCGAAAATCTTGAACGTCTGGGCGATGACCCGGGCATGCTTGACGATCGGGGAACGCTCGACGTGTTGGGGCAGGATCTCGACAAAATGAGCTTCGAGGCCAACCTGCTGATCGGAAACCTGCAAACGCAATTGCAGGCACGCGTTGACACGATTCATGCCCAATACCGCTGGTTTCTCGGACTGGTTGGTACGGTGGCGCTCACCTCGGCCGGCATGTTGCTGGTCTTCCTGCGACTGATGTATGCCTGGATTTTCCGGCCGCTTCGCGAACTGGTCGCTGGTTCGCAGATGATCGCCCAAGGAAGATTCAATTTCCGAATCAAACTGGACGCCAAGGACGAAATGTCGCAACTGGCCGAAGCGTTCAACCGCATGACCGAACGTTTCGAGGCGATTCGCGACGAACTCGACGGACAGGTGCAGGCCAAATCGCGGGAACTGGTTCGCACCGAACGGCTGGCCAGCGTCGGTTTTTTGGCCGCCGGCGTGGCCCACGAAATCAACAACCCGCTCGCTTCGATCGCGATGAGCGCCGAATCGTTGCAGCGACGCATCCTGCCGATTCTCGAAACGTCGCAAAACCGGGCTCGCCCGAACGAACCGTCGGCGAAAGGCTGCGACCGCGACATCATCGAACGCTACCTGGCCATGATCCAGGAAGAGGCGTTCCGCTGCAAGGGCATTACGGAAAAACTGCTCGATTTCGCGCGGACGGAACGGAAAATCCGCGAGCAGACGAACCTCGCCGAACTCGTCGGGGGCATCGTCGAAATGCTTGGTCCGATGGGCAAGTACCGCGGCAAACACATCCGGCTCGACGTTCCGGCCTCGCTTTACGCGCTGGTCAATCCACAGGAGATGAAGCAGGTGACGCTCAACCTGCTGACCAACGCGCTCGATTCGGTCGACGACGGCGGCACGGTGAAGGTGCGGGTTTTTGACAAAGACGAATACGCGCACCTCGTTTTTGAGGACGACGGCTGCGGCATGGACTCGGCCATCCTGCAAAACGTGTTCGAGCCCTTCTTCACAAAACGCAAAAACGGCCAGGGCACCGGCCTGGGCCTCTCCATCACGCACCGCATCGTCAGCGAACACCAGGGACGCATCGAAGCTTACAGCGCCGGCCCCGGTCGCGGCTCCGTCTTCCAGGTTGAAATCCCGATCACGAGCCCCGAAGCGGAACGTCTGGCCGCAATGAAATCGAAAGAAGTCGTTGTCGCACAGCGCCGCGCGGCGTGAATTGGCATGGATTCCGGCGACTGTCTTGAAATCCGCGGAAACGGCTGCTATGCTATATGAATTGAGTTCATGTTTGCGGTCGAACTTGTTCGGCTCGCAAGATGCGGAACAAACAATAGTCAAATCCCGTGACGGTTTCGGCGGGACCGCCCGACCTTGTGTTTCGCTGACGCTTCGGGCTCTGATTGATCCAAAATTGTTTGATGCGGCAAATATTCAAAAAAGGAAATATCACCATGATACGCACAATACTGACTGGCCTGGCTGTTTTCGCGGTTTTGTTTTGCACGATGACGCCGTCACCCGCGGCGGACGATGCGCCGAAGCACAAGGTGCTCGTCGTCACCGGCGGGCACGGGTTCGATGAAAAGGAGTTCTACGAAATGTTCGACGCCCTGCCCAATGTCAGTTACGACAGGGCCGAGCTGCCGAAAGACATGGATTTGCTCGCGCCCGGTCTTGAAAAGAAGTACGACGCGATCATCAGCTACGACATGAACCAGTTTCCCATCACCGACGCGCAGCGGGCGAATTTCGACAAGCTGTTGCATAACGGCATGCCGCTGATCGTGTTTCACCACAGCATCGGCGGTTACCCCGATTGGCCGAAGTACCGTGAAATCGCGGGCGGGGCCTATCTTTTCAAGGACGTCGAACTTGACGGCAAGACCTGGCCGCCGTCCGATTACAAGCACGACGTCGAGATGGACATCACTATCGCCGACAAGGAACACCCCATCACGAAAGGCGTCGGCGATTTCGCGATTCTTGACGAAGCCTACAAAAACGTGTACGTTCACCCCGAGTCCCACGTGCTGCTGACGACGGACAACCCGCACGCCACGAAACAGGTCGCCTGGACGCATCGTTACGGCAAAAGCCCCGTCTTCACCATCATGCTGGGTCACGACAAGCACGCTTTCGCCAACGCAAACCTTCGCAAACTGCTCCAACAGGGCATTGACTGGCTGGTGAAAGAGAATGACGGAAAATGATGAAAAGAAAATTATTCATATTGGCTTTACTGACGGTTCTTGCCGTTTCCGCGTTCCTCTTCCAGGAATGGAATCGCAGGTCCGCGTTTCAGAAATCGGCGACCGTGCCGGTGTCGATGCAGGGCATGACCATTATGCCCGACGGCACACGGATTGACTTGCACACGGACGAAAAACTGGATCAACTCCCCGTAGTCGTTCTCAAGCGGCAACCGGCGACGGAAGATAAAACGCAAACGTTTGAAGTTTCCGTTTATCGTCACGGCACAAAAACGCCCGACAACGCGGAAACGCTTCCCTGCGAGAAAGGCCGCATTGACCTGCCTTTCGCGGAACGCCGGAACGGTTCCGATTTTCATTTTGTCATTCCCCACGCGAAAGTCGAAGGGGACAGCTACCATTTCATTCTCAACGGCAAGGATTTGGGGGGATTTGCGACCCAAGCCCCTGCGAAACCGGCATCCACAGATGATCAAACGACGGCCAGTCAACCCACCGGCGGGGACGATCAGCCATGAACCGACTTTTCGATGATCCGCAAGATGAAACCGCCGATGATCGCGCGGAACGCACCGTAAGCGGCGACGCGGACAGCCCCGCAGCCGAGCCGGAAACGCAGGGCACAAGGCGGCAATACGAACCGGAGGAATTGATCCCCGAAATCACGCTCAGCTTGGTCGGCGGGGTCGGGTCGATGCTGACGCAACGCCTGCTCGACCGTTTCGGCGACGCGGAATCAATCCTCGCGGCCAACGCGACGCAGTTGCAGTCCGTCGAAGGGATCGGCCCGAAAATCGCGAAAAATATTTCACTCGCCCGGTCGCTGTGCAACCCCGAATCGCTCATCGCGCAGTGCCGCGAACACGGCATTTCGCTCATCTCGAAAAACGACGTCCGCTATCCGGAATTGCTGCGGAAGATACACGATCCGCCGGTCTTCCTGTTCGTGCGAGGGGAGTTCCGGCCTTCGGACGATCTCGCCATCGCGATCGTCGGCACGCGGCACACGACGCATTACGGCCGCGTCCAGGCGGAACGGTTGGCCTCCGAACTTTCGCAAAGCGGCTTTACCATCGTCAGCGGGCTGGCACGCGGCATCGACGGGGCGGCGCATCGCGGCGCGATTGCGGCCAATGGTCGGACGATCGGCGTTTTGGGAAGCGGCCTGCTCAATATTTTCCCGCCCGAACACAGACAACTCGCCGAGGAAGTCGTCGAACACGGGGCCCTGGTCAGCGAGTACGTGCCCGAACAGCAGCCGCAGAAAGGCACCTTTCCGCAGCGAAACCGCATCGTCAGCGGGCTTTCGCTCGGCGTTCTGATCGTCGAGGCTCCCCGGAAAAGCGGGGCGCTCATCACCGCGACGCAGGCCGGGGAACAGGGCCGCGATATTTTCGCCGTACCCGGCCCGGTAGATCACGAATCGTCGCGCGGCTGCCACCGGCTGATCCGCGACGGCGCGATTTTGGTCGAATCGGCGGACGACGTGCTCGAACATCTCGGGCCGCTCGTCAAACCGGCGCAGCATCCGAAACACGAAGCGGCCAAAATCCGGCATCCGGCCGAACTGCAACTCAACGAAACCGAAACGAAGGTGCTGCAACTGGTCGCCGTTTCGCCGACGCCAATCGACGCGATCATCGCCGGATCGGGCCTGATGCCGCACCAGGTGCTCGCGACGCTCGGCGTTCTCGAAATGCGCCGCCTCGTCCGCCGCGGCGAAGCCAATACCGTCGCACGCACATGATAGGATGTTGCCCCGCTCCCTGTCCGCAAATGAAATAAGGTTCGCACGGCGCATTGTTGGCCAACGCCGCAAACGCGTCATCGTCCATCGAACGAAGCAACAGTCGAATTCGTGTTAAAAGTGACATGGATATTATTCATCCTTCTCGCCGGCGATTTTTTTTCAAGCCACCGAAGACCTCGGGAATGATGGCACAATGAACAACGACGCGACGAACAACGACGATCTCGTCCGTACGCGGTGGCGGCTGACGCCGGGAAAATTCGCCGACGAATCGCTGCATTTTTTTCGAGGGTCGACCGGCAAATGCCGATAAAACGACTTGTACGTGGTTGGTTCGCACATTCCCCGGGAAAGCTGGCCGTAAAATTTACTCGCTGAAAAAACGTCGGATCGCGCAATGAAACCATGGAAGAAATGGAGGGCAGGCGGCAACACGCGTATTGTTTCCATTATTCCACCCGAGTACAATGAAAAAACAGCATTGAGCATCTCTGTCTCGTCTTCAGAGAAAAAGCATGATTTTGATCTCAAGGTTCCAGAATAAAAAAGGTTGATTGATGATTTCCAGGCCAATGCACCTCCGCGTGTCAATTTTGTTTTCCGTTTTGACGTTTGCCGTTTTACACCCCGGCACGGGATTTGCCGACGAACCGCTCGCGCCGTACGCAGCGACTTCCGCGCCGGAGCAGGTTCCGCATTTTCCCGACCGGCTGCATACTTTTGTCTGGAGAAACTGGAATCTTGTCCCTTTGGAGCGGCTGGCCTCGATTTTGCGGACGTCGCCCGAAAACGTCGCCCGAATCGCCGATTCGATGGGGTTGCCCGAATATCAAAAGCCGGACTGGTCGACGGAAAAAATCTACATCACGCTGATCCGCAGGAATTGGCATCTTCTTCCCTACGAACAGATTCTCGAACTGGTCGAAATGACGCCGGAACGTTTGGCCTTCGCCTTGCGGGAAGATGATTTTCTCTGGATCAAGCTCGGCATGGTCAAACCGAAGTGCGAACCGTTGCATTATCAGGAACCGGACGACGCCGCCAAACAACGCGCCGCGGCCATCCGAAAAATATTGCATGACATCCTCGGCGACCAGCTTGCGCGGACAGACGCCGCCCCGCGATTCGCTTTCATCGACGATTTGAAAACGGCGCAAAACGATTCGGCGCCGCCGACGTCCGGCGCGAAATCGCTTCGTTACATTTACTCGTATTTCGCGTTGTTCGGCGATCCGCTTTCCAACGACGACGCGGAAGTCTTTCCGGACGGTCTCCTGGAAAAACTGAGCCGGCTGGACGTCAACGGCGTCTGGCTGCATGTCGTTCTTCGCGAAATGGCTCCCGGCGGCGAGAAATTTCCGGAATTCGGGCACGGGCATGAGAAACGGATTGAAAATCTCCGCAAGCTGGTCGAACGGGCCAAACGCTATAACATCGACATTTATCTTTACATGAACGAACCTCGTGCGATGCCGAACGCCTTTTTTCAACGATCGGACATTGTGGGCCGCAACAAAACCGCCGGCGTGCCGATCGGTGATTACACCACCCTTTGCGTTTCGAATCCCGACGTGCAACACTGGATTCGGGATTCGCTGACTTACATTTTTTCTGAAGTCCCCTCGCTCGGCGGCGTGTTTACGATCAGCGGTTCGGAGAATCACACGCATTGCAATTCGCACGGCGCGTGGCAGAATTGTCCGCAATGTAAAACCAAAACCGGTGCGGAAGTCACGGCCCTTGCGAATGCCCTTGTTGAGGAGGGCGTTCACCGTGCCTCGCCGGACGCCAAGGTCATCGTCTGGGATTGGGGGTGGAACGGTCACGGAATCGCGACCGACATCATTGAAAAACTGCCCGACAACGTATGGCTCCAGTCCGTCAGCGAATGGGCCCTCCCGATCGAACGCGGCGGCATTCGCAGCACCGTGGGCGAATATTCCATTTCGTCGGTCGGGCCCGGGCCGAGGGCGAAGCAACATTGGAAGGCGGCGAAAGATCGCGGACTGAAAGCGGTGGCCAAAGTCCAGTTGAACTGCACCTGGGAAATTGCCGCGGTGCCTTTCGTGCCTGTCATGGATTTGATCGCCGAGCATTGTGCCAACCTCGCGGAATGCGACATTGACGGCATGATGATGAGCTGGTCGCTTGGCGGCTATCCTTCGCCGAACCTTGAAATTCCGAAACTTTTTGATCGAACGCCCGTCCCGGCCCGCGAAACGGTGCTTGACGAACTGGCCGAAGAACGTTATGGAACTGAGGGTGCGCCGTTTGCGAGAAAGGCGTGGACGTTGATGAGCGACGCCTATCGCGAATATCCGTATTCGGGCGGCGTCATTTATTCCGCACCCGTCCAGATGGGTCCGGCGAATCTTTTTCGCCCGACCCCGACCGGTTACCATGCGACGATGGTCGGTCTCCCCTACGATGACCTGAACGGTTGGCGCGGACCTTATCCGCCGGAGATTTTTGCCGATCAGTTCAAAAAAATGAGCGCCGGGTTCGCCGAAGGAATCGCACCGCTCACGCAAGCGGTCGCATTAGCCCCCGAACCGCATGCGCATGACATTGAAGCGGAGCTCCGTTACGCCGAGGTGGTGCGCATTCATTTTGAAAGCGTGGCCAACCAGGTCGATTTCGTTTTGCTTCGCGACGAACTCGCCCGGCCTGAATCATCATCGGCGAGACAAGAGGAAATCCGGAAGGAGATGCGGCAACTCCTTGAAAGCGAAATCGCGTTGACCAAAAAACTGTATCAACTGACGCTGGACGATTCCAGCATCGGGTTCGAATCCTCGAACCAGTATTTTTACGTCCCGAACGACTTGCTCGAAAAAATCGTCAGTTGCAGGCAGATTCTGGAATCGGTGCGGTAGTTTCAAGGTTCGTAAAATTATTGCCCCGGCGATAAAAAATGCACCTTGCGACCTGCGCTGCATGCTACGCCAATACGACAGTTTGCGTGAAATCCGTTTATTCGACGGATGTCAGCTTTGTACTCCCGTTCGCAATCGGGCGGCGGCGGTTTCAGGCGAGATCGGGTTGATGTGCAGCCCGGTGCCCCATTCGAAGCCGGCCGCCTTCGCAAGGCTGGGGAGGATCGTCAACTGAAAATGATAGGCGTCTTCAGACGGCGAGTCATCCTGCGCATCATACCCCGTCGAAGTCCGGTGAAACTTGTCGATGTCGAACGGGCACGACTTCAGGATCATATTGTATGCCAAGTCGCCGCTGACCCAGTACACGGTTTTTTCGAGCAGTGCCACCGTCTTTCGAACCAACAGGGCCAACTCCCGAAGCGGATCGTCGGCGAGATTCTCAAAATGCGAAACGTGCTCTTTCGGCAAAATCGAAACTTCCATCGGAAACCGGCTCGCAAAAGGGCAAAGCGCAAGGTAACGTTCCGTTTCGAGAACCACGCGGGAAGGCGTCGCCTCGTGTTCGAATGTGATCATGTCGCACCAATAGCAGCGATGGCGTTTTTTGCGATAGGCCGCCGCCCGCCGGAGTTCGGCCATGATCGGCGGCGGCACGAAAGGCATGGCCATCAACTGGCTGTGCGTGTGCGGCAGCGAAGCGCCGGCGGCGGCCCCGACGTTCTTGAAAATCAAGGCATGAGCCCAACGGTTTTCCGAACGCAGGGCCGACAAGCGGCGGCGATACATCAAAAACATGTTCGTCATTTCGTGGTCGTCGAACTGCGAAACGCTCATCAGATGCCGCGACGTTTCAATGATCACTTCATGCGCACCGAAGCCCGGCAGAGGTTCGCCATAGGAAAAAATCGAGTCGTCCGGCTCAATTCGGTGTCCGAACAGGTCCGCAAAATCGTCCTTCTCACAAAAACGCGGCATTTTGTGTATGGCGGGAAATTTGTTCGGCACGACGCGGGTTTCCCAATTCATTGAATTGGAAAATACATCCGAATTTCTTATCGCGTCGATTTCGCCGGGTGTTTCCGATTCGTTTCCTCGACAAAATGGGCAGTTTGTGGCGGATGCAATCATTTCACTATTCGCACTAAATTGTTTATTTTGCGTACTCTGCTGCAAGTCGACGGCGTCGAACTGATTGGGGCGCGAAGCCCGTTCTTCGGCAATGATAACCCATCGGCCTGTCAAAGGATCATGACGATATTCAGGCATACATATTTTATGATGATAGAAATAACCGTAAATTTGCATTACAACAATCGTTTTGTCGTATTGCGGGAAATTTCCCCTTTTATTTCCTGCACTTATTGTATAGAATTCCACGAATTTTGGTATCCGTTCGCAAAAAGCCGTTTCGTTTTCATTTGCGTTCGCGGTGTGAACGGGAGAAACGGAGTGAAATAACGAACGGATCATGATGGAAAAACCATGAAAAAAATATTTTTACCGTTGTTCCTCTTTGCCGTGTCGGGCAATGTGTTGATTTCCGGTTGCACGACGGCACATTCGCGCTGGCAGGACAAACGGATCGAAGAACTGGAACGCCGTGTCAGCCGAATCGAATTCGACGGCAACGATTCGCCCCCGACGGACGATGAGTTCGCAAAATACCGCCAGCAGGCCAAGTCCACGCAATGACCGTCTCGCCAAGTACAAAACGTTTCACCTCCCGGCACTCGAAAAACATGTTCAAAACCTTGTTTCGCGTATTGCTTCGTTGCTGCGTTGGGATCGTACTGTCGTGCGGTCCGGCGCTGCCGGTGTCGGGGCAGTCGGAACCATCGCGAAATCCGACGCCTGAGCTTGCCGTGAATGGCGTCGTGGACGATTCTTTTTCGGACCGCGTCTTCATGTTTACCGGCGAGACATTGGAAAGCGCCGTCCCGGAAATGGGCCATAAGCACTTTGAACATCTCGTCGCCAATCACGAATTTGTCGACAATTCCCACGAGTGGGGCAGTTCCGGCCGCATGAAAGCGCATGTCAGCGACGGAATCCTGATCATTGAAGCGGACCGCGAGCATCCGCAGTTTTACCATACCTTTAACGTCCCGGAAGGCGAAGGCCGGGCCAGCTTCCGATTGCGAACCGAGACGGCATCGGATTGCATTTTTCGCTGGCAGACTTCCATTTCGCCGCGTCTGAGCGACGACAAGATGACGCGGATTCGACTCATCAATGACGGCCAATGGCACGAATACGAGATCGAAATGCCTATCCGCGGCGCCTTAACGAATCTCGTCGTTGAAATGACCGCCGACAACGGACGCTGGGACACCGATTATTTCCGGCTTTGGATCAACGAACAGCATCCGCTTGCCGTCACGAAGGTGACTTCGATCGGCGATACGCTCGAATACACCGTCGACAACAAAGGAGAACACCCTATCACATTCCGGTGCGCGGGACAAAAATACACGCTCGGCCGCGAGGAGGAAGTCCGCCTGGCGGTCATGCCGGAGATACGCGATTGTTTTTACATTTACAAATTGCATCTTGAGCCGGAAGATTATCCCGATGTCGAATTTTCCGCATTTCGTTATCATCCTGAAATCGCTTGCCGGTGGTATCTGCTGCCTTTGGGGCCGTTCCGTTTTTGCATCACCGAAAGCGGTAACATGGCCCGCATCCAGTTTCCCGACAGCGACAAGGTGTTTGCGATCATCGCGCCCTTCGTGCATGACGAATCGAGAATCCCGTTTTTTTCGACGTCAACGCCTTTGCCGCTGTTGGAGCAATGGCAGTTGGACGACACCGACGCGGTCGCAGCCGCAACTCAAGCCGCGCGGGAGGAAAACAACACGCTGGTTTTCGTTGCCGAGGAAATGCGTTTGGTCATTAAGACGGCCGACATGGAAATCCATGTGGAAATCGAAGGGCAGCGCAATTTCGAAGGACCTGTCGTGCGGGCCATCGGCGGCATGAGGACCGCCTTGTTCGCGGGCTGCGAATTTCTCTGTGCCGGCGATACCAGTTCTTCGAAAATCGATGTCGATCGGCTTTATGCCAACCGTTTCTCGCCGCATTCGAACTGGCTGACGATGCCGCTGATGGTTTTTGATCTCAAAACTCGCGAACGTTTCGGCGAACATGAAATCCCGGTCGATTCGTTCATTGCCATGACGTGGGAGGGCGAAGAGACGCAGCCGACTTTCGATATTCCCAACCACCTGGATGTGGTCAACGACATGCGCATGTCGGTTCGCAGCGACGAAAAGACGCACGCCGTGATCGTCCTGGGCGAAGGAGGGATCAACGACGCCGTTCGCTGGTATCTCAAACGTCGGCATTTGCCCGCCATTCCGCCGGCGCCACGTTCACCGGAAGAACAAAATGCCTTGTCGCTCACGGCGTTTCGCGGCCCGCTCGCGGGAACCGACGGCGCCAGTTGGGGATATTGCGCCGAGCCGGACCACGCCCGCCGGCCTTACGATTCGATCGCCGCGACCGTCTGGCGGCTGTCGGGCCAGTTGCCCACCATGATCGAAAGCCCGGTCAACGGCGGTTCGCCAATCCAGGATGACTCGTATTATTTCCTCACCGGCCGTTCGCTGGAACTGGTCGACCTGATGCGGGAGCGGACCGAACGCATCGTTGCCGAAATGCGTCCCGACGGCTCGTTCCTGTTTCCGACGCGATTTCCAGACGTTGAAGCCACCGTGCCTTCGGTAGGCTATAGCGCGCGGCGAACGCTCGAAATGATGGCCTACGCCCGAATGACCGGTGACCGCAGGATTTTTCAGCTTGTGGAAAAGTCGCTCGAATACATGACGCGGTTTCGCATCCCGCAGGGCGGACGTTTCTGGGAATCGCCGCTGCACACGCCCGACCTTTTGGCGGCGGCCCATATGGTCATTGTGCACGTTTGGGCCTATGAATTCAGCGGTGAGGTCAAATACCTGGAACGTGCACAATACTGGGCCCTGATGGGGCTCCCCTTCGTTTACCTGCGCAATGAGCGGCCACACATGCTATATGCAACCGTGCCGATGTACGGCGCTTCGGAACGCGAGAATCCCGTCTGGTTCGGGATTTCGCAACCTTGGTGCGGCTGCGTTTACGCCTACGGAATCACGTTGCTCGGAAAATATGACCCGAACTTCGATTGGCAAAAAATCGCACGCGGCATTTTGCACGCCGCCGAATCGCTGCAATTTCAAAGCGGCCCGTATGTCGGCTGCATTCCCGACGGTTTTTCGCTCGAAACGCAGGAACCGATTTCCTGGAAGGTCAACCCGGCCCCGCTTGCGGCGTTGCGGTGGCTGCTTGACACCTCGCACGACGGCTGCGTGGTAATCCATGACCGCAATATCCGCGTGGTTTCGCCGTTTCCGGCCAAACTTGTTCGCGACGGCGTTCTTGTCGAAGGCGCCCCGGAAGGCATGTCCTTCCAGATTCTCATCAACGGCAGCCAGGTCGTCGACGTACAGGGAACCCGTGAAGGCCGAAATTTCGTGCCGATCAAATGAAGCGTGGAATGCAAAATACAGAGCCCGAAGCGTAAGCGAGGGACAAGAACCGGAGCCGCGACAGTTATGGAGCGGTTACAGCGAAAAATCTCATCCCACGTCGCCAAGGTTCAACACTTCACCGTAACGCGAGAGTATCTGTTTGCGGATTTTGGCGTGTTCCGGCCGGGCCAGTCCGGGGTCGTTCCGCACGAGTTCGGTCGCCACCTGCCGGACTTCCAACAACACTTCGCGGTCACGGGCAAGGTTGGCCACGCGGAACGGCGGCAATCCGTGCTGTTGCGTGCCGAACAATTCGCCGGGTCCGCGCAACTCGAAATCGACCTCGGCAAGGCGGAACCCGTCGGTCGATTCGACGAACGCCTTGAGCCGGGCCAGCGCGTCTTCGTACTGCGGCTTATGCGCCACTTCGGAAAACACCGTGCAAAAGCCGGGGTGTTCGCCGCGACCGATCCGCCCGCGAAGCTGGTGCAGTTGCGCCAGGCCGAATCGCTCGCCGTTTTCGATCGTCATGAGCGTCGCGTTCGGCACGTCGACGCCGACCTCGATGACCGACGTGGCGACCAGGGCCTGCGTTTCGCCGGTGCGGAAGTCGTACATGATTTTTTCTTTTTCCTCGTTCGTCATGCGACCGTGCAGCATGGCCATCGAAAAACCCTTGAGCGGCCCGGCGGCCAGTATGTCGGCGGTTTCCCGGATGTTCCGCGCGTCGAACTGCTCCGATTCCTCGACCAGCGGCACGACGATGAAAGCCTGGCGACCGTCGTGCAGTTTCCGGCGGACGAAGTCCCACCACTGTTCGCGCTGTTCCGGCGCTGCCAGGTAGGTCGAAATTTTTCGGCGGCCCGGCGGAAGTCCGCGCATGATCGACACGTCGAGATCGCCGAACAGCGTCATCGTCACGCTGCGCGGAATCGGCGTCGCGGTCATGACGAGGTAGTGCGGGTCGAAGCCGGTCCCGGTTTTCAGTTTTGCCCGCTGGCGGACGCCGAACTTGTGTTGCTCGTCGATGACGACCAGGCCGAGTCGTTGGAATTCGATTTCGTTGGCGATGATCGCCTGCGTGCCGACGATGATTTTCGCCTCGCCGGACGCGATGTCTTCGAGCACTTTCGCGCGTTCGGCCGGTTTTTGACCGCCGAACAGCGGGGCGATTTTGACGCGGCTGAATTCGAGCATGCGTTCGAGCGTCCGCAAATGCTGGCGCGCGAGCACCTCTGTCGGGGCCATGAACACGGCCTGGTAATCGTGTGCGACGGCGAGCAGCATCGCATACGCGGCGACAACCGTCTTGCCGCTGCCGACGTCGCCCTGCAGGAGGCGGTTCATCGGGATCGGTTGCCGCAAATCACCGGTGATTTCGCGGATGACCTGTTCCTGCGATTCGGTGAGCGCGAAGGGGAACAGCTTGCGGATGCGGGTGTCGATTTTCGGCGAGATTTCGATCGCCGGGGCCTTGAGCGTCGTTTGGTGCTGCAATCGCCGGATGGCCAGCGCGGCCTGCAAAACGAACAGTTCCTGAAAAATGAATCGTCGCCTCGCTGTTTCGGCCTCGGCGGGCGATTGAGGAAAATGTATTTTGCACACGGCCTCTTGAATAGGCAGCAGATCATGTTCGCGGAGAAACGCTTCAGGGAACACCTCGTCGAGCAGCGGCGCGTAAACCGGCAGCGCGTTGCGAACGATCTTCCGCAGGTGATGCTGCTGCAATCCCTCGGTGAGCCGGTACACGGGCAGCATGGGTTCGAGTACTGTATCGGCGTCTTCGTCGTCGGCGAGATAGGTCAGTTTCGGGTGCGTGAAAACCCAACTGTTTTTGTCCCATTTCGGTTTGCCGGTCATGAGCAGCCGCCGCCCCGAGGCCATCTGTTCGGCCTGGTAAAGCTGGTTGAACCACAGGGCCCGGACATAACCGCCCCCTTCGCAAACCATGCCCATCGCGAGCATGACGCCGCGCCGCGTCTGGCGGCGTTCAAAGGAATCGATGATGCCGAGTACGCTTTGCAACTTGCCTTCGGCGAGTTCCTCCGGGCGGCGAATGTCGGTCAAATCGACGTAATCGCGAGGAAAATGGAACAGCAGATCCGCCGCGCGGCGGATGCCGAGCTTGAGCAGAATTTCGGCCCGCGCTGGCCCGACGCCCTTGAGATACATCAACCCGTCGGAAAGTTGCGGCATGTTGCGATAGGTCGTTTTGACGTACTTCGCCGCGTCGCAGTCATCGACCGCGCCGCTTGTGCCGAAATCGTTTCCTCGCGACGGTTCCGGCGTTGAATCCCGCCCGACGTCGTCCCGTTCGTCGTCTGTCGGCGATTCGCCTTCCGATTCCGTCTCCCAATCGCCGGCAAACGACGAGGTGAAATCGCCGTCCGCGTCGGCAAAATGATTCAGGTTGTAATCGTCGTCCGGCTCTGACATGGTCGCATCCGCCCCCGTTGAAATCGCGTGTCACGTTGAACACGTCATTTTAGCAGACGGTGAGGGAGATGTCAAAACCACCACGAAACGGAAACCATGAGGCATGCAAAGTCAACCGCCGTTGCGCCGGACAAATCGTTTGTCGCGACAATATGTCACTTTCGAACATCGTTTCGTTTGTAATAAATGTATCCGTCCTCCGCGCCGATGAGCAGGTCAGGCACGCCGTCACCGTTGAAATCGACGAAACCTGGGCTGGTGTCGTGACCGGAAATCAAACGCGTGTCCAGGTTGCCCGATTTTTGGAACCGCGTCAACCCGTTTTCTTCGCCGACGTTTTTCCAGAATTCGGCGTTCGCTCCGTTGACGAGGAAATCGACTTTGCCGTCACCGTCATAATCCCCGAACCGCAATTTCCGGCGTCCGCTTGCCCCCGCCTTGCCGCCGTTCAAACGAATCGGTTGATCGTTTTCGTCGACGAAAATCCGCTTGGGCGGCAACAAAACCAACTCGCCGTTTTCCGAACGCTTTCTTTCAAAAAACGACAGGTATCCTTCCTGGTCGAGCATGATGAGATCGGGAAGCCCGTCCTTGTTCCAATCAAAAACGACCGGCGTCGTTCGCCATTGCGTGAGCAATTCGTTTTCCTGCGGTTTCATCCACCCCCAGGCAAGCGTCGGTTGCGGCGAATTCCACGCCACTTCGACGGGTTGCGACGCGGCGAGTTTCGGTTCCTCTTTCGTGCCGACGTTTCGATACCAGACCACTTTGCCCCAAATCGAATTGACGATGAGATCAAGCCGCCCGTCGCAATCCCAATCGGCGACGCTCAAGGTCGTGTAACCCCATTTCGCTTCCGCCGGTCCCTGGATCGAACCGTTCGGCCCGGCCATGATCCGTATCACATCGCCGTCCGCTTCGAGATATTTCGGCGCGGCCCATTTCGGGAACTCGTCTCCTGGGCGGCTCAGATTTTCAAAGAACATGACGTACCCGGCCGTGTTGCCGCAAATGATGTCGAGATCGCCGTCACCGTCCCAATCACATGCCACCGGATTGGCGAGGGCCCCGCATTTCAGGTCCGCGGCTTCCTGTTGAAAATAACGCGGCGGGAGAAACACCGGCTGCATGTTTCGCAATTTGCCCGTGTTTTCAATCAATGCGACGCGTCCGTCTTCATCGCCGCAAATCAGATCAAGGTCGCCATCGCCGTCCCAATCGAACGCGACGGGCGTCACCATTTGAAGGTCCATTTTGAGCGGCGAACCATCGGCAAGGCAAAGCGGCACCCCCGCAAGATATTTCGGTTCCGTTCGCGTCCCGACGTTTTGAAAGTACGTGAAACCGTCGCGAAACTCGCCGCAAATGATGTCGAGATCGCCGTCACCGTCCCAATCCGCGAAATTGGGGGACGGCCAGCCGAACGTCTCCAGCAAATCGCCGGCGACATCACGCAGCAGAAACGGCTTTTCATATTCCGGCGATTCGTTCGTTCCGATATTGATCGCCACGTAAATATTTCCGCGAAGCGGCCCTCGCATCCATTTTCCCGCTTCGTCGTAGGCGTTGTCCCAGCCGTAATCGGTCCAATCGTCTGTGCCGACGATGATATCGTGTTTGCCGTCGCCGTTGAAATCCACGTAGCGCCACATATTGCCGCGCACTTTGTTCGGGTGGACGTTTTCCGGGAGCGGCAGTTTGACCGGATTCTGCAGACCGGTGTTGAGAAAATCGGGGTATTCCTTCCCCGGCGTCATGACGCGAAGTTTTCCGTCAACATAACTCGGCTGCACGTTCACCGTGCCTTGACTGATTCGAACGCCTGGCTTGAAAATCGGGAATTTCGCGTCACCCGTGCCGGGATTGAGAAAAACGTAAACGCCGTTGTACGGTTTGTCATCGCAATTGACGACGAGATCGATATGGCCGTCGCCGTTGACATCGACGGGAATCGGCCAGGCCCAAAGCCCGACGCCGAGATCAACCGCCAGCCCCGGGTGATTGTACTTGAGCCGTTCAAGCTCATCGGCCTGGAGCGGAAAGGTGATTCCCATGATGACGCCGCTCATAACCAGATATAAAACGAACCGTGACATGCGTCCCCCTGATTTTATCATGTTCTGACAAACAATGGTCGATGAGTTATTGTTCAGGAAATACATGAAATCAAATTCTCACGAAAATCTTTTTGCGATACATCCAAAACAGGATCAGCCAATCGATCAGCAGGATCACGATGCCGATGAAAAGCGGTTCGTATGTGCCGCCGAACATTTTGAAGAAATCCGCGCCGAGGTGAATTTTCAGGTTTTTGGCGAAGAACGGATTTAAGAACGTGTCCGCCATGCAATAGGCGACAATCGAATTGGAACCGATCACGATCAGCGGAAAAACCGGCGGTTTCATCCGGAGAATATCGACGAACAGGTAAAACGCGGCCAAAAGCAGGAAACAAATCCCGCCGCTGAAAAGCACCCAGGACGGCGTCCAGATTCTTTTGACGATCGGGCAGATTCCCATCGCGTCAAGTCCCCAGCCAAGTCCGAGACAAACGACGCCCAATAAAACGAACGTACCGAATTTGGCCGACCATTTCCAATCGCGCCGCAATAGATTTCCTGCTAAAAGGCCGAGAATCATCGTGCACAGCGTCGGGATGAAACTCAAGGTCGAATAACCGCCGCCGTTGTTCACAAACGGCGAAACCCTGGGAAAGAGATTCATAAACCAGACGTCAAACGCCCATGCCGCGTTCGTGTTCTTGTTCCAATGGGCGGCAAAGCCGGTCATATTGTGCGACCAGTCGGCGACCACGCCCGCTTGGGCCCAATCAAAAGTGTCGCCCGGAAGCGGATAAAGGGCGAACGCCCCCCAATAGCCGACGAGAATCAAAACAAGGGCACCGATTTGCACCCGGAACGAACCGAGCCCGAGCAGGAAAAGAAATCCGTAGCCGAGGCCGATTTGCGTCAACGTGTCTTCAAACGTCCAGTTGGTCTGCGAGCTTGACATCGAACGGAGAAACACGCCGAGCAAAATGAGGATCAGGGCGCGCCAAAACGCATGGAGCGTCATGCGACCGCGCGATTGCCCCTTGGCGATTCGCGACGCAATCGAAAACGGCAAAGCGACGCCGACAAGAAACGAAAACGACGGCTGGATCATATCGTGCAACGAACAGCCGACCCAATCGACATGCGACTGGTGAAAGTCGAGAAACCGCCAGAACTCCCCCCAAAACGATTGAACTTCGGAAAACGCTTTCGCCACGCTGTTCAATCGCAGGAGTTCCGCCATCATGAGAAACATGACAAAACCGCGATAGGCGTCGATGGAAGCCAATCGCGTCAAAGGTTGCACGGACGCATTCAAAACCGAATCGGAACGTGACATAACATTAATTTTCTGCGTCAAAAGGATTTCCTGAGACAAGGGAGAAAATGATATTATGTCGTTCCTGTGGTCAAAGATCAAGTATCGGCGTCATTGCGACCGTTTTTCCTCATCCAGACCAAACATCCCCCTTTTCCATGGTTAGTTTGACCTTGTTGTTGAAACCTTTCACCGTGCCGCTCGAAAGCCCCCCTTGCTTTGGGATCAATTCGTCAGCAACTCGCCGTGTATGCAAATCGCCGGCTCGCGGTGGCAAATCTTATCCCGCAACGAGCTTGCGGGCCAGGGCGACGGCTCCGCCGGCGTTTTCGCTGTAGCCGTCGGCTTTGATCTCCGCTGCGTATTCGTGCGTGATCGGCGCGCCGCCGATCATGATGCGGTGCGAGTCTTTCAGGCCGAGCGAATCCCGCAGTTCGACGACGCGCTTCATGGCGGGCATCGTCGTGGTCAGCAGGGCCGAAAGGCCGATGATGGTACCGTCTATTTCGCGGGCTTTTTCAAGAAAACTTTCGGCAGAAACGTTGACGCCGAGATCGACCACCTCAAAACCGCCGCCTTCGAGCATCGAACCGACGAGATTCTTGCCGATGTCGTGCATGTCGCCCTGGACGGTGCCGATGACGACGCGGCCGATCTTCTTGACGCCGCTTTGTTTCAGTTGCGGATCAAGCACGGCCATGCAGCCCTGCATCGCGCGGGCGGCGATCATCAGTTCCGGCACGAAATATTCGTTCGCGTCGAACAGTTCGCTGACGCGGTCCATGGCCGGGACGAGCGAATCGTCCAAAACAAGCTGGGGCGAAACGCCGCGTTCCAGTTCGGCCCGCACTTCGGCGACGGCCGCTTCACGATCCCCCTCGACGATGGCGTTATAAATCACTTCATTCTGCGGCATGGTTCGTTTCCTTTTTACGAAAATAAATACGTGAGAATAACACAAGGTAGCACACGGCTATTTGATTGATTTTCATCAGCCCCAGGCGTCAGTACCAAACGGAATGAATTTGCAGGTCAATTCAATAACATTGGCGGAACACTCCATTCCTACGGCGGTCACTGCATCTCCCGCTCATTCCTCTCCCTGCATGATTTCGCGGGCGGTGCGGGTGTCGGTCACCAAGTGCGTCCAGAGTTTCAGTTTGTCGTTTTTCAGCAGCGGGACGAGGGCTTCGCTCTTCGACGCGCCGCACTCGCCGCAGGGGCCGGCCGTCAGCACGACGTACTTGCCCGGCTGCTTCGAAAAGTGGACCAGCTCCTCGATTTCGAAAAGCGTCACGGCCCGGACGGGGCAGATGTCATGCAGCGGCCCGTTTTCGGAATAGGGGCAGAACTGCACGTCGCCGATCCAGCCGGCCTTGTACATGTTGTCGAGCGTTTCGCGTTCAAGGAGTTTTTCCTCCATGAGTCGCGCGAGAAACTGTTCGAGCAGCCCGTGTTCGTGCCGGGCCGCGGCCAGCGAGGTGATGAAAATGTCGATTTCGTTTTTCCGCTCGAAGGCCCGCTGCGTGCCCGGGTTTTTCTTGATCCGGTCATAATCCTCGTTCCAGACGACGGTCTCGGTAAAGAGCGTCACGCACTCGATATCGAGAAAATTGCGGTCAAAATAGGAGAAATAGGTCGCCGGCGCCTTTTGCGGTTCGTTGGCCAGGAATCCACCGGCCGAAATCGCGTGCAGCACCAGCGGCGGGAACTTGACGCCCGAACCGACTCGCCGCGCGATTCTCTGGGCCACGAGCATCGTCGCGTAGCCGGCTCCCATGCCGAGATGAACCGCGGGGGGCGGATCACCCGGCTTGCATTTACTCAGTTTTTCCTGGGCCACCTGTTCGATCAGATCGACCACGGTATCCGCCGCAGCGGCGGCGACGTGTTTCGAGGCGACGTCCCCCTGCGCATTGACGACTTTAATATGCTGCTTCGTTTCGTCGATGGCATAGTAATTTCCGATGCGGTCGGCGAGCAGTTTTTCCATCGGCGGCTGCAGGAGCAGGAATCCTCGCTGGGCGGCTTCCCAAAAGAGGGGGTAAATTTTTTCGCGGTTCAGGTCGGGGCGTCCCCAGTATTCCTTGAGCCAGTGTGAAACGGCCGCAGCGGCGCCTTTTTTCTCTTCTTTCAGCCCCAATTCCGTCGGATCGGCACTGCCTGAGGAAACGCCGAGTTGCCGGAGAAACCGGTCACAGACGGCAAACACCAATTCGTCGCTTTCGTGGCTCGGTTGCCAACGCGTTGCTCTTGTCTTTTTAGGATTTTTCTTGTTTTTCATGAAAACGGTCTTTGTAAATGAGACTCAATAACACTATGGGGATCGCCTGTCAAGGCACGATATTCCGGCGGAAAAAAATTCGCGAGAGAGATTATCGCACAGGAAGTTTTTCAACCTAAACTCGCCCATAGTTTAGCATTTCGCCGCAAAGAAACAAGGCATATTCCCGCCAAAGATGTCAAACAGTCAAAAAATGCAAAAAACTGTGGCGGATTCGGTAAAAAAATCATGAAAAACGCGCGTAAATTAAGTTCAGGCGATACGGAACAGGTTCTTTCAAGTGGCACACGACAAAAACATGAAAATCTTGAACAATCTCTTCCTGCGTGATATACTGGGCGTTTTGAAAACCGCAATGCCGATCAACGGACACAACCACTCAACTCCGGAGAATTATGCCATGACAAAGAATCTGTCACGTCGAAACATGTTACGCGGACTTGCCCTCGGCTCGGTTGCCGCTACGGCTTGGCAGGCCGGTTTGATCTTGGCGGACGAAGCCGTCATCGAAACGCTGAAAGTCAAGGGAAACATCCGGCAATCGGTGTCCTACTGGTGTTACGGCGGCATTCCGCTCGACAAATTCGCGGATATCTGCAAAAACCTCGGCATGGTCGGCATTGATTTGCTCAGCCCGGGCGAACAGTGGGAGGTCATGGCCAAAAAAGACATGATCGTCACGATGGGTAACGTTCCCGGCGCTTCAATCGAGAAAGGCTTCAACCGTATCGAAAACCATGACGATCTGGTCGCGGCCTACGAAAAATGGATTCCGGAAGCGGCCAAAATGAAGGTCCCGAACCTGATCTGTTTTTCCGGCAACCGCGCCGGCATGGGCGACGAACAGGGCATCGAAAATTGCGTCAAGGGCCTGAAACGGGTCGTGCCGATCGCCGAAAAACACGGCGTCACGCTGCACATGGAGTTGCTCAACAGCAAGGACCATAAAGATTATCAGGCTGACACAACCCCTTGGGCCGCCGAAATCGCCCGGCAAATCGGCAGCGAACGCTTCAAGCTGCTGTATGACATTTATCACATGCAACGCATGGAAGGCGACCTGATCAACAACATCCGCGAGTACAAGGACGTCATCGGCCATTATCACACCGGCGGCAACCCCGGCCGCAACGAAATCGACGAGACGCAGGAAATCAACTATCCGCCGATCATGAAAGCGATTCTCAAAACCGGCTACAAGGGCTTCGTGGCCCATGAATTCATGCCGAAACGTGAGGACAAGCTCGCCTCCCTGCGACAGGCGGTCGAAATTTGTGATCAGTGAAAGCAAGGAGTGAGGGATTAGGGACGAGGGGCGAGAGGTTAGTATTTAAACCCCGAACCCCAAAACCCAAAAACCCAAAACCCAAAACCCAAAAACCCAACAACCACCACCCAAAACC
>JAVBQX010000171.1:0-15321 GCA_031548645.1 Thermoguttaceae bacterium | reverse complement strand
CCGCCGGACGTTTTTTCGGGAAATCGCCGGGATGACAGGAAAAAAGCCGAAATTTTTCAAATTTTGATTATGATGGAAGTCAAGGTGGGTAATATTTGCGTGTTGATTTGAGGGCTATAGGAATGGCAGCCCGGAGCGTAAGCTACGGGTGCAAACGCTACAAGACAAGAATCATCTCTTTTCGATGCACACAAAAAAATTGACGGGTTTAACCCCGTCGCTTATGCTCCGGGCTGCCAATGAAACGCATATAGCGTCGCGTCCGGTGCCAATTATCGAGCGAAATCATGTCACGAATGCAAACGAATCCAAAACCGGGACACCTGATCGTTGAGCGGATCAACAAGACCCGTCGGCAGGTTCGGACGATCGAACTCGTGACGACGCTGGTGACGCTGGCGGCCTGCCTGCTGCTGTTTTTGCTCGTTTCGGTGGTGGTCGACCATTGGGTTTTCAAAAACGGAACGCCGCTCGCCTTGCGCTACCTGGGGCTGGCCGTCGTCATCGGCGCGGGCGTCGCCTATTTCGTTTTGCGGCTGATCCCGCTGATCCGTTTTTCGGTCAACCCGGCATATGCGGCCGAGGTTCTTGAAAAATGGAACCCCGACATGAAAAACCGCCTGCTCAACTGGGTCTTTTTGCAGCGGGAAAAACGGGACAAATCGTCGCCGACCGCGCAGACCGAACGACTCGTTCTCGAAAGCGTCGGTCGCGAAACGGCGGCCAATCTCAACACGATCCCGGACCAGCTCGTCGTCGACTGCTCGGCCATGATCCGGTGGGGCGTCGTGCTGGCCTGCGTGCTGGCGATGTTTTGCCTGTACATCGTTCTTTCGCCGAAAAACACGCTTCAATCGGTCGGCCGGGCGGCGACGCCGTTCGTCAATATCGAAGCCCCGCAAAGCATCGTCATCAAGGAGGTCGAGCCTGGCGACGCGACCGTGTACCAGGGCGAAACCCTGCAAATCAAAGCCCGACTCGACAAGGCGACGCGAAAGCCGGTGCATGTCGTTTACTCGACCGACGACGGGCGGCTGGTTGATCAGCGGGTGCCGATGCAGGGCAGCGACGACGGAATGCGATTCGAGTGCCGCTTCCCACCGGGCAAACGCGGTTTCGAGGAAAGCCTGACCTATCGCGTTGAAGTCGGCGACGGACGTTCGAAAACCTTCGCCGTGACCGTCAACCCGTCCATCGCCATTGACGTCAAGTCGGTCGAATACAACTACCCCGCCTACACGAAGCTGCCGGCACGAACGGTCGAAAACAGCGGCGATTTGCGGGCCGTCGAAGGGACGCGGGTGACGATCATCGCGCGGTCGAATATCGCGATGAGCCAGGCGACGCTAATGCCCGACGGGGACGCTGCCCGGGCCGTCAAACTTGCGCTTGCCCCGTCAAAAACCGAAGCCCGGGGCATGTTGACGCTCGGTTTCGACCCGAACCAGCCGACGAAACCCGTTTGCACGTCGTACACCTTGCGCTGCTGGGACGCCGACCGGCAAACCAACCCGCTGCCGAGCGTGTACCGCGTCGAGGTGGTGCGCGACGAATCGCCAATCATTAAATGGGCGGACAGGATTGATGATCGCGAACCGCTGCAAGTGGCGCTCAACGAGCCGTTCGACGTCGCCGTCGAAGCGCAGGACCCGGACTTCGGGTTGCGGCAGGTACAGTTGCTCGGGACGGTGACCCGGGTTGCCGAAGCGGTCGCGCAGCGGGCGGGCAACACGCTCCCGGAAACGAACGAGTTGCCGCTTGAAGCGATTGCGTTGCTGAAAAACCCGCCGCGAACCGGTACGGTGACGATCAAAAAAACGATGGTCGCGTCAAAGCTCGGGCTGCGGGCCGGCGATCGGATCGCCTATTTCGCCGAAGCGGTCGACACGAAAGACCCGAGCGCCAACACGGCGGTCACCCCGCCGCGCGTGTTCATCGTGACCGAACCCGACCCGGACAAGCCGCTTGATCCCCCGGTCAATGACGAGCCGCAGGAACAGGGCGGACAGGATCAAAACGATCAGCAGAATCCAAGCGACGAAAGCGACGCGGGATCGGACAACGACCAAAATGGCGGACAAGACTCGCAAAACAGCGGTGATAATCAGGGCGACAAGCAAAGCGAGAATCAAGATCAAAACGACGGCGCCGAACAAAAGCAGTCGCAAAGCGGAAGCGATGCGGGCAAAGAGTCGACGCCGGAAGCGGGCAACGAAAGCGGCGAACAAAAGCAATCCGATCAGCCGGACAAGGGACAGAATCAACAGAACAGCCAGCCGCAAGACTCATCGGAACAGAAGTCGGATCAGCAGGATAAACGTGACGGTGCCGAAGGGCAACGTCAACAGCAAAACGCGGAACAACAAAACGGGGATAAACAACAGCAAAAGGATCCGCAACAACAGCAGCAGGATCGCGGAACGGAAAACGATACTTCGAATACGGGCGATCCCGATCAATCGGGCGGCGATCCCGAACAGCAAAACAAGGGCGGCGGAAAGCCGTCCGGTGAGACGAATGGCGCCTCAAACGACAGGGCCACCGGCGGCTCGAATAACACTTCAAACGACGGTGCCAACCAGCGACAGGGTAACAACGGCCAACAAAATCAACCGGGACAGGGGACGCAAAACGGGGGGGCGAATTCCGGCAATCGCGAAAAACTTGACGGCGAATCGAACCCCGGCGACGTGGTCAGCGAAGTGCTCGACCACATGCGCGAAAATGGCGATTTGCATGACGAGGGCCATCGGCCTGGCAACGAAGACAGCGCGAATCAGCTGGAAAACCAGCAAAATGCCCGCAACGATCAGCAACCGCAAAACGGCGAGCTTCAGCCCGGCGGCAAAGCGCCGGATCAAACGCCCGAGCATGACGACACGCGATCGACCGATCAAACGGACGCGTTTCGGACGCGGGACGGCAATGACCTGAACGCCGAACAGCTTGATCCGAATTCGGATAAGCCGATATACGGCGGGCCCGACGATACCGGAGCCGACGCGACCGAAGCCAATGAAACGGGGCGACAACTGACCGACGATCAATCGCGGGACGAGTCACCTCAACGCGAAAACGCCCGACCGGTCGATCCGAACAACCCGGACGAATCGGGACGTTCGGGCATGAATACAGACGGCTCGCAGCAGGAGCCGCAACAGCCCGAAGAACGGCAACAGAATGATCGCGGGAACACGGACCGGCAAAATGATCCGCGGGAAGGTCCGCCGAACGGTTTGCCCGGCGGGGAAGAAACCCAATCGCCGCCGCAACAATCCGGCAACGAACACGCCGGCGTTGGCAACGGCGAACAGTCCGGTTCGGGCGGGGGCGGTCACGCGCGGAATCCGGGGGAAGTCGCGGGCATTGACAGCACGCCGGAACATAAGGCCGATGCGGCCAACCTCGAATACACGCGACAGGCGACCGACCTAGCCATCCGCTACCTCGAAGACGAGCTGGGCAAGGAGCGACCGGATCCGCGATTGCTTGAACGGCTCGGCGGTTGGAGCGAAAACGACTTGCGGCGGTTCGTCGATCATTGGAAGGAAATGCAACAGCAGTCAAAACGCGCGCCCGGTACGAAAGAGGGGCAAAAGCTCGACGAAACGCTCCGGAACATCGGGACGCTGGCCCCGAAAGCGACCGTCGGACGACAGCGAAACAACGCATCGCAATCGCGAACCGTGACGACCGAATCGCAACGTTACGCCCCGCCGAAAGGCAAATACGAAGACCTCATGAAAGCCTATTCCGAAGGCATCGGCAAATGATGCGAGAAGGGGGTGAGGGACCAGGGGCTAGGGATTAGCTTCAATTTCATTCCCTAAATCCTAACCCCTAACCCCTAACCCCTATATTTTATCACCAACACAATAGACAGGAAATTTCCTTATGTTAACACGACGTCGGTTTCTGGAAGTCGGCACGGCAACGGCAGGCATCGTTTCAACGCTTGGCATCCCGGCCGTTCGCGCCGCGGGCAAGGCGAAAAAATATCGGACGGCGCTCGTCGGTTCGGGATGGTGGGGCATGAATATTCTCTCGGCGGCAATCAAGTCGGGCACCGTCGAGGTCGTCGCCGTAACCGACGTCGATCGGCGGCAACTGGCCCCGGCTCTCAAACGCATTGAGGAAATGACCGGCGCGACGCCGAAAACCTACGGCGATTATCGCGAAATGCTGGAGGAACAGAAACCGGAAATCGTCATCTGCGCCACGCCAGACCACTGGCACCCGCTCATCACGATCGCGGCGAACAAGGCCGGGGCGCACGTGTACGTCGAAAAGCCGGTTTCGCACACGGTTCTGGAAGGGGCCGCGATGCTGAAGACGGCCCGCGAAACCGGTCGCAAAGTGCAGGTCGGCACGCACCGCCGCGTTTCACCGGCGAACAGGGCCGCGATGGAATTCCTGCATTCGGGCGGCGCCGGAAAGGTCGGCATGATCCGGGCCTTCGTTCATTACCAGGGCGGACCGGGCGAAAAAACGCCGGATTCCGAAACGCCGGAAGGCCTCGACTGGAACATGTGGTGCGGCCCCGCGCCGCTCGTGCCGTACAACAAAAAAATGCACCCGCGCGGATTTCGAAGTTTTCTCGATTACGCGACGGGCCAGCTCGGCGACTGGGGCGTGCACTGGATGGACCAGGTCAACTGGTGGAACCGGGACGCGGAAATGCCGAAAATGGTCTCTTCCAGCGGCGGTCGTTTCATCAAGCAGGACAACACCGACGCCCCGGACACGCAGAACGTCGTCTTTCAGTTCAACGATTTCGTGCTCGAATGGGAACACCGCCTTTACGCGGGGAACGGGCCGGAACATCATAACGTCGGCTGTTATTTTTACGGAACGAAGGGCGTGTTGCACCTCGGCTGGATCGAAGGGGCCACCTTTTATCCCGGTCGCGACATCAACGCCGAGCCGACCTGGCACGCCGCCGCGGAATTGCACGAGCCCGACCAGCAGAACATCCCCGAGCTTTGGGCCGACTTCATCGACGCGATTGAAAACGACCGCACGCCCGTCTGCGACATTGAAAAAGGTTTCCGCTCGACCGTTTTCAGCCTGCTCGGCATGTTGTCGCTGAAAATCGGTCGCAGCGTGCAATGGGATCACGACAACCTGAAATGCCTCGGTGACGAAGAGGCGACGAAACTGCTCAAACGCGAATACCGCGCACCCTTCGTTTACCCGGAAATCTGACCTACCGCTACTTGGAACGTTCAAGGAACAAGGAGTCAAAAAGATGAAATCGCACCGCAAGGTTCTCACGCTCAACACGTCGCAGCGCATGGATTTCGTGAACATCACGCCTGACGTCATCGAGGCCGTTCGTGAAAGCGGCATTCGGGAAGGGCTTGTGCTCGTCAACGCGATGCACATCACGGCGTCGGTTTTCATCAACGACGACGAGCCGGGCCTGCACCAGGATTACAAGGAATGGCTCGAAAAACTCGCGCCTTTCGATCCCTCGCCGACCCGTTATCACCACAACCGCACCGGCGAGGACAACGGGGACGCCCACCACAAGCGGCAGATCATGGGCCGCGAAGTCGTGGTCGCCGTCACCGATGGAAAGCTCGACTTCGGTCCGTGGGAGCAGATTTTCTACGGCGAATTCGACGGTCGGCGGCCCAAACGGGTGCTCATCAAGATCATCGGCGAGTAAAAAATCAGACGGCGCCCCAGCGTTTGCGGAAAAACCATTCCGCCGAGATGCAGGCGACGAACGCCAGCAGGAAGGGCCAGGTGTCGTACAGCGTTTTCTTCGTTTCGCGCCGTTCGACCAGTTCGCCGGATTGTCGGGCCAGTTCTTCGAGCAGTTGCGGGAACTGTTCCGGCGCAACGGTGCGACCGCCGGTCATGCCGACGATTTTTTCGAGCATCATCGGGCTGGCGATCGGGTTGTCGAGTTCGATGTTCCGGTCGAGCACGAGAAAGCGGGCCGTCGCCGATTTGAGCGAATCGTTTTCCGACGGATCGCCCACGTCGGTCCGTACCGAAGCCGTAATCCGGTAATCGCCCGGCAATTGCGTGGCGCGAAACGACCCGGTCATGACGCCGTTTTCGTCGATCAGCGCGACATCCTGCGTCGTGCCGTCCGGCGATTCCACGGTGACCGTTGCGCCGGGACTGAGGATTTCCTCGCCGGTTTTGGCCTTCGCGCGAACGCGGAACGGGACGGTTTCGCCGGGCAAAAACCGCGTCTTCGTCATTTCGACCCAGCAGTCGCCTTCGAGCAAATCGTCGTATTTCGCAAGCCAAAGCACGACTTGCCGCCAGAATCGCCTGTGTTCGTTCGAATATCCCCAGTGCGGCCACTTCCAGGTCGAATCAACGGCAAAGGCCAGCACGCGGCCCGAACCGTATGTCTGCATGACCAGGAGCGGCGCCGCGTCGGATGCGTCGCCCGCCCGTGCGAGCACCTGGGCCGCCGGTTTCGCCCGCAGGCGGTTGGCGCCTTGAAACGCGGGCAATGTCTGCCAAAGCCGGTCGCTGATCGCCGGGTCTGACGCCAAACGCAGCAGGTAGTGCATGCGGAACAATTGCGTCGGATGCAGTCGGACCTCGCCGCTTAAATGCAAATCCTCACGGATCGGCGTGCCGGGCTGCTGGCGGTCGAGGGCCGTCATTTCAACCGGCGACACCTCTGCCAACGGAGTGTTCGCGTAACCGCCGGCACCGAACGATTGGAAACCGCCGAGCATGATCAACCCCGCCCCTTCGCGAACGCGGTCGGCCAACGCCTGCAATTCGCCCGGCTCGAAAGCCGTCGAATCAATATCGCCCAGCACGAAGGCCATGTATTCGCCCGGCTGCAACTTTTCGAGCAGCAGCCCTTTTTCGCCCGTCGGGACGCGAATGTAATCGCATTGAATATCCGGCGACGCGTTCAGCGCTTCCCGCAAATTCCTTTGCTCGATCCGCCATGTCCCTTCGATGTACAGCACTTTGAGCCCGCCGTCGAGCACGCGAACGAAACTGCTGAGCGTGTTGTTCGTTTCGAGCAGTTCCTTCGGCTGCACCGGCACCGAAACGGTCAGCTTGCACAAGCCCGGCGTTTGCGGCTCGTAACGAAACTGGAACGGAACCGTCCCGCCCGCGTCGCCGACTTCGTATTCCTGCCGCGCGACTTCGACCATTTGCCCGGGCGAGGTTTCGAACATCAGGCACACGGGGATGCGCCGGTTCGCGTAACCCTGCACGCGAAGCTGGCCCGAAACGAGCAGTTCGTTCTTGACGAACACGCGATCGTTGACAAGCAGGTCCTGCACGGCGACGTCCTGCACCAGGTCAAGCGTGCCGGAACTTCCCAACCGCACCGCGTAAATCGTGTCGCCGTTGTCCCGGAACCGCGCGGCCGCCTCCTGAGGCAAGAGATCGTAAGGCGGTCGGGTACGCTGTGTGCCGTCGGTCAGCAGAATCGTTCCGAGCAGGCGTTTCCCGGCCGTTTGTTCGAGCGTCTGTTGCAGCGAAAACCCGATGGCCGTTTCCGTCCCCGACGGTTTTTCGGGAAAGGCCGGCCCCTTGCGGTCCCATGCGAGCGGCTGCAATTGCCGGTCGAACAGGCAGGGCACGATTTCGTGACGTTTGGCGATTTCGGCCAGCGTTTCGTTCGCCGAGCGGACGGCCTCGCAGGCGATGTCGTACCGGCTGCGACCGCCGACCTCGTCGGTGATCGACATGCTTTCCGATTGATCGAGCAGGATGACCAGCGATGCGGGAAGCGGCGTCGTTTCGCGATACACGACCGCCGGTCGAAGCAGCGCGAACAGCAATAGCAGCACGCAAGCGATTCGCAGCAGCATAATCCTGCGCCGGTGTTTCACCGCAACACGGGCGCTTCGCAGCGGCAAAACGCACGTTAAAACGAGCATCGCCGCGACCAGGATGGCGACGATGAAATAGCTGTCAAAAACCGGCGAAAGAATCAGGCGAACCACGGCATATTGGCAGATGGCATGAAGGTGGGCAGCCGATCTCCGAGCGGCTGCGTCGTTGTACCCGGCGACCAAGTTCGTCGGCTACCGCCGACCCGACCGCTCGGAGATCGGTCGGCTACCTTTCGGTCGACTGCCTTGTCGTCGTTTCCGAACAAATCAATATTTCGAGCTGCGTTCGATGAACGAGAAGATGAATTCGGCGTTGGTCGGATAGCGTCCGAGTTTGCCGGTCAGTTCCTCCATCGCTTCGATGGGATTCATCTGGGCCAACATGCGGCGGAGCAGCGTGACGCCCTTGAGCATTTCGGGCGGGAAGAGTTTTTCCTCGCGCCGGGTGCCCGATTGCGTGATGTCGATCGCGGGCCAAATGCGGCGGTCGGCCAATTTGCGGTCGAGCACCAGTTCCATGTTGCCGGTTCCCTTGAATTCCTGGAAGATCAGGTCGTCCATGCGGCTGCCGGTTTCGATCAGCGCGGTGCCGGCGATGGTCAGTGAGCCGCCTTCCTCGAACAGTCGGGCGGTGGCGAACAGTTTTTTCGGGATGTCCATCGCCTTGATGTCGACGCCGCCGGTCATCGTGCGGCCGGTGTTGCCGACCCATTTATTGAAGGCGCGGGCCAATCGTGTGATCGAATCGAGCAGCAGGAAGACGTCCTGTCCCATTTCGGCCAGGCGTTTGCAGCGTTCGACGACCAGTTGCGCCAGGCGGACGTGGCTTTCGATTTCGCAATCGAGGCTGCTGGCCACGACGTCGGCGTCGACGCAGCGTTTGAAGTCGGTCACTTCCTCCGGCCGTTCGTCGATGAGCAGCACGATGACCTTGACGTCTTTGTAATTCGCTCGGACCGCCTGGGCGATGTCGTGCAGGAGGATCGTTTTGCCCGAGCGCGGCGGGGCGACGATCAGGGCGCGCTGCCCGCGACCGAGCGGCGTGAGCAGGTCCATGACGCGCGTGGTCATCGTCGTTTGCGAGGTTTCCAGACGAAGCCATTCTTCCGGACTGATGGGCGTCAGTTCCTCGAAATTCTTGACATTGATATATTCTTCCGGGTTCATCCCGTCGACGTCGTGCATTTCGCGAAGGCGCGGTCCCGTGCCCTTGCGACCGGGCTGAACCATGCCGCGAATGAGAACGCCTTCGCGGAGGCCGAGTTTTTCGATCATGCTGCCCGGGACAAAGGGGTCGGAAAGCTGTCGGGCGTAATTGAAATTGGGGTCGCGAAGAAAGCCGTAACCGTTCGGGTGCAGTTCAAGAGCCCCTTCGCCGGGGTAAAGCGCGTCAAGATCGACATTGCCGTCGGCGTCGGTTTCCGCCGCTTGGGGTGGACGACGCGGAGCGACCGGTTTCGGTCCGGGGCGGGCGGAGGTGACTTTACCGGGACGAGAGGGGCCCCGTTGAGAGGACGCGGGACGGGAGCCTCGCCCATCCCTGTTCGGTCGTCGATTGCCGCCAGATACTTTTTTTGCCATGAAACACCTTAAATTGTTGTTTGAAAAATTTTGAGAAAGAACTCCCAATACTGCGGAGTTCGGCATCATTTATGCGTCAATATTTCTCTTGAATCTCATGATTCCTTTCACAATCCCGGGATTCAAAGAAAACTGACGAAATAAAAAATATTTTCGCTTTGCGTAAAATGCCAAAGAATAACTGCTTGGGTAAAATACAAAAAATAAACGCAATGATATACTGGATTTTCCCTGCAACATGGGTTACAATGCCGCGCTGTTGGGATGATGAGTTTCAGGTTGACAAAGGGCATCACACCTGAAGATGTCTACGAAGCACAAAATTCGGAGAGCGAACCGACAAATTTTATGAACAAGAGCCTGTTTCCGGGGTTATTCAAGACAGCCGTTCCATAGAAATGAAGGAAAGGCCGAAAGATTGGAAACGAAGAACCCCCAACAGGTTAAGAAATCACTATATGATTTGCCAACGCTCTTTTTGTCACGTACCGGGCCGAATCAACCGCGAATATACGCGAGCGATATCCGTGCGAATATCTCAGCTTAAACTCATCCTAATTTCTGTAAACCGGAATCATTCACGTTTTTAAGATCATAGCCTCAAACCGCTTGCTTGTCAAGCGAGATATCCCGCCAAAATGACCGGGAAGGCGTCCGACCAAAAACCCCTATGGCATGATTACTGGCAGTAATTACACCATTAGGTGTAAAAACAGCTAAAGTTTGTCGATTTTGAGGACGATAAAATCGAAACACCCACTAAGGAAGTATTTTTACTGGCCTTTGAGAAAATGGAGAATTTTCGTGGTCAACGAAAGGATTTCTTTTCGTTGAAAATTGATTATTTCACGAAAACAACTCCCACTTTTTGGAAATGAGATTAGAAAATGACATTCCCCCTGAACATATCAAAAAAATCCCGCCTCTTGGCACTTGCCCTGTTTTTCACGATTACCCAGTTGTCCCAAATATCCGCTGCGGAAACGGGCGTTCGATGGGAAAAAGACCTCGACATGGCCAAAGCCCAGGCGAGGTCCGAAAACAAACCCCTGCTGTTGCATTTTTACGGCGACTCCTGTCCGCCGTGCAAGCTGATGGAACGTGACGTGTTCCCCAACGCGCGGGTCGTTGATACGCTGAACTCCGAATTCGTCGCGGTCAAAATCGATACGTCGAGGTCGCCGCAACTCATGTCGGAATACGGCGTGCGGATGATCCCGACGGACGTGTTCCTTGCGCCGACCGGAGAAAAACTGCACGAACGCGTCGGCGGGGCCAAGGTGGAGCAGTTCGTTTCGGAAATTTCGCAAATCGCCGCGAAATTCCAGAAACCGCAACAGGTTCAACCGACGCAACTGGCCCAGCAACCGCAGCCGCAATCACAACCGCAACCGACGGGCGTTGTGCCCGGTGCTTATGCGCAAACGAACAACCAGCCGCAACCGGCTCAGATGCCCGCGACGGGTTTCGCCGGTTACGCGATGAGCGCCCCGACGGCGGTTCCCCCGTCTCAGGACGAATCCGAAGGTTTCGCCGTGTCCGGGCAAAGCAGTCAACCGCAAAACCCGACTGTCGCCGCACGATTGCAGCAAATTCAGGTGCAGCAGATCCAACCCGTGCAGTCGGCGGGCAATTCGGTTCCGAACCCGTCTCCGATGAACCCGCCGCAAGGTACGATGCCGCAGGAATACGCCCAGCCCATGACGGCGGGCCAGCAACAGCCTTACATGAATTCCGCGCCGGCGCAATCGCCGATGCAGGAAACCAGCATGGCTCAAACGATACAGCCGGCGCCGCAAGCGGTCGTCGAACCGCAGATGCAACAGCCGATGCCGTCCTACGCCGCTTCCGCGGCGCCGAACATGTCCGTCGGTTCCTTTGAAAACGGAATCGTGCGGAAGCAGCCGACGACCGGTCTCGGCGCGGGCACTTCGCTCGGCGTTATCGCAGCGGTCAGTGAAACGCCCGGAGCCGTGCAGCGACCGACCGTCGCGCTCGACGGTTACTGCCCCGTTTCACTGGCGCAAGCGGCCCAATGGGTCAAAGGCAATGCGGACATCACGACCGAATACGACGGCGTTCTCTTTCGTTTCGCCTCGGCGGAAATGCAAAACGCGTTCGCCGTCAATCCCTCGCTGTACGCTCCGGTGTTGCGGGGGAACGACGTGGTCGAACTGCTGACCAACCGCCGCGAAGTCGCCGGCCAGCGCAAGTTCGGCGCCTGGTATCACGGGCAGGTTTTCCTGTTCGCCAACGCCGAAAACTACGGAAAATTCCAGACGAACCCGGAACTGTACGCGTTCCAGGCTCAGCAGCCGGCCAACACGTTGGCCACCCACCGCCCGACACATCGTCCCATCGACTGACGTGTTCGCCGGAAACCAGCGAACAAAAGCAACAGCCGGAATGAAGGCGGAACGCCGTAATGACGGGATTTCAATATCGCGTTGATTTCGCCATACCGTCATTGCGCTGCGCTCCATTCCGGCTGTTGTTTCTTGCAAGTCATATCTTGACGGAAGACTCTCCAAGGGAAAATTTTCCCCCTTGATCCGACCCGGCGGATTTGTTATTCTCCGACGTTTCCATTCATTTCCATTGGGGAGGTCGTCATGAAAAACGCAAATTTCCGCCACACCCTTTGCCTGCTGGCGGCATTGGGGTTTGTTTTCCCGTATGCCGATACGGCGCAGGCTCAACTTTTACCGCAGCTTTTCGGTACGCAGAGAAAGCAGCCGCCGGAGCCAAAGGTTTCCCCCGAGCTCGTCCGGGCGTTGCGACCTTCCGAAAGCGACATGCAAGCGGCCAAAAACGTCCGCGATTCGCTGATCGACACGGAGCGTAACGACCAAAACGTCGACCAACGCGTCAAACCGATCGAATACACGTTCGCAATGACGGAAAGCCCGGAGCCCGATGATGTGACGCCGCAGGTGGTCGTGGAAACGCGATTCATCGAATGTCCGTCGCGGGCGATCGCGCCGAAAGGCATGTTGGCCGAGCAGGGCTGGGTTCTGCTGCCGGTCGCATACAAACAGAAATCGCCCGCCGCATTGCGTGTCAAGGATTTGACCGACGGTGAAAACGCGAATCTGGCCGCGGGGGTTTTGAACGTCACGGAACAGTTCACGCCGACGCTGATCCGGTTTATCGACACGGAGGAATTTCTTTCCGCCATGACGCATTGCCAAGGGGATTCCCGATGTCACGTCCTGCAAGCCCCCAAACTGACATTGCTTTCCGGGCAACAGGGCAAGATTCGTGATACGACGGATATTGCTTACGGTTGGACCAATTCAAGGGACGATGCGGTCGTGGAAGTAATGACGGCTGGAACCATCGTGGATGTGCAACCGGAAGTTTTGGAAGACGGCTCGGTTTGCATGAAGGAATTTCAGGCGACCTTCACACAAATGATCGGAGAGGACAAATATCCTCTCGACCCGGATAACGAAATCGTGCTGTCGCTGCCGAGGCTGTACACGCGGAAATTCAATCTACCGGCAACCATTCCCGCGGGAAAAACGCTGCTCGTGGCCCTGCCGCAGTCGCCGACACTCCAGGAAGAGCCGCGGCAAAAGACAAGGTCGATCAAGCTCGACACCTTGTGCCTGGCCGTGACCTGCCATGTCATCACGTCCGAAACGGTCGCGGAGAGTCCGCAAAACACCGAACCGGACGAATCGACGGCCGCGCAAACCGCCAGGACCGAATCCGAATTCAAGCGGCAAGTGGATAAGGAATGGGAGCGTTTCTGGATGAACGACAAACCCTCACCGTTGACGCAGGACAGGTTGACCCACCTGACAGGCGGCAGCATGTGAAGCGTCAACTTTCTTTCCGAGACAATCGACCTGCAAATGCTGATCAATCTGTTCATCCGCGATGATGGGGAAGCGACCTACCAGAATTATTGAGGTTTATGCTATCGTTCATGGAGCGATTTTCCTCCGCCCTGAAAGGGGCAATGTGTATTCGCCCAGGGCGTCGCTACGCTTTGCCCTGAGCTGAAGAACGCTGCCCCTCCCGGGCGAAAACTCCGCCCCTTTCAAACATCAATAACTCGCCCTTTCACCGCCGGCGCGGGTCAGCATGGCTTTCCAGGTTTCCGGCGCGATGTCGTCGCCGATGACATGGACCGAACCGTCGAAGACTCCCACGTTGAGGCATTTTTTGCCGTTGATCTCGTGACGCAAACCGAGTCCGCTTTCCGGGTCGACGGGGCCGCGAAACGCCTCTTCCTGCGTGAGTTCCTTGTCCGGGCACATCCAGTTGACCGGCGTTTTGCGTTCCACGATGCCAATCGTGTTCGAAGTCCCGTCGCTGATCATGGCGAAATCGAACTTCCGCTTGCCCGGCTTCGGGTAGGCGTCGTTCCCGATCACGAACGAATAGGAGGTTAGCCCCGCGGCTTTTTCCTCATCGCCCATCGTGGGGCACTGGTAGAACTCGGGGCACTTGTCATGGAACTGCCTGTTCCATTCGCTGTCCCACGGTTCGTCGAGACGGATCTGTTTGTACATTTCGTATTCCTCCAGGTACGGCAGCAGGGCGACGCGCCAACTGTGCAGCGGCTTGCCCCCGGCGTCGATCGTATACGCTTGCGGCAAATACCTCATGGCGTCATGGTGGTTGTGCATGGCCAGCATGATCATTTTCATGTTGGTCATGCACGTACGGTGTTGATAGGCCCAACTCATCTCCCCGGTTTTTGATTCCGCGACGATGCTTTGGAACAATGCCAACATGTTCGCGGCGAAATTCTCGCCGGGCAGGCGGATCGTGACCGCGCCGTCCCGCGGCGGCGGGAACAGGAAATCGGCGTTCCGGCGGAGTACGTTCCCGAAAATGACGCCGGGCACGCAACCTTCCGCGAGTTCCGGCTGCGACTTCGCCAGTTGCGTCAAGGTGTCCGGCAGCGAGAACAGCAGCTCTCGCAGCGATTCGGCGGCGGCCTGGTCTTTCGATTTCAGGATCAACTCGCCCTGAACCGTGTTCGGGTCGAAGCCCGCGGCGACCAGTTGCACGCCGTCGAGCAGGCCTTCGGTCGGAATCGCATCGAACGGTTCGGGCAGTTGCGGCATCATCTGCGCGACCAGGGTTTTCGCGTAAGCCGGCAAAAACGCGACCGCTCGCACGGGCCGGTCGCCCGCGAGTTTCAAGCCCGCCACGAGTTCCGACCGTTCCGTCGGCACAAAACCCTTGACGAACATCCGGTCGATCAGTTCCCACAAATTGGTGTCATCCCGTAAATGCCGGGGCTCGGGAAAAACCATGAAGCCCTTGAATTTGACGAAGGCCCTTTCGTCGAAGAACTCCGTCTTCACCCCCTCGCGGATCGGCACGACGAGACATTCCTGGAACGGGAAGGTCACGAGGTAATAAAATTCCGTCACGCCGCAGGTTTCCCGCACCATCTTGAGCGGTTCGGTCCATCCGCCGGGACTTTGATCGAGCATCTCGTCGTCCGGCAGTATGTCATTCATTTCCTTCGCAAGCTTCCCGTCGAAGGACGCGGCCTCGCGAATCTCGTTGCAAAGCGTTTTCAAATGCTGCGTCATTTGCTCCGGGTTCAGGTTTGCGATGTCGACGTGTACGACGCAGACCGTGTTTTCCGAAATCAGCGGGGCGATTTCCGCCGCGATTTCCGCCGGCGTCTCAGCCGGGCATTGTCCGCCGGTCAGCGTAAAAACCACCGCAAAAACCAGCATCGGGAGAAAAGCATATCGTTTCATGGTCATGATGAGTGTCTCCTATTTATTCTTTTGATATTTTTTTGGAAATGTAAAATGTCTTTGTACCACAAAAGCCGGAATGAAGGCGGTACTCCGCCGTAATGACGGTATTCCGGTCATCTGTACGGATGGAACCATACCGTCATTACGCTGCGCTCCATTCCGGCTGC
>JAVBQX010000083.1:0-3211 GCA_031548645.1 Thermoguttaceae bacterium | reverse complement strand
TTTTTTCTGCTTTTACTCTCTCGTGTTTTGTGGCTCTCGGGGCTTGGCGCCCCTCGGGGTGCCGGCCGCCCCGGGGCGCGCGCCCCCCCACCGCCCTACCAGATCGCTTGCGCGGTCGTATCAGGTCTTACCCGTTTCCGTCACGACCAGCCCCAAGCGTCAGCGCGGGGTGATTTCGGCGTTCCATTCCAGTAACTGTTTGCGGAAGGTTTCCACCAGTTCGGGTTGCTCGGCGGCGAGGTTTCGTTTTTCCGACGGGTCGGCCTTGAGGTCGAACAGTTTCGGGCGAGAGCCGTCGAATTGCATGAGAAATTTCCAATCGCCCGAACGTATCGCGAGATCGGGCCAGCGGGCGTTTTCGGGACCGGGGCGGTCCGGCGGTCGTCGCCAGAAGAGCGGCGATTGACGTTCCTGCGTCACGGCCCGGCCGAGAATCACGTCGGCGAAATTTTCCCCGTCAAAGACGACGCCTTCCGGTAATGGGACGCCGGTGATGTCGAGCAGCGTCGGCACGAGGTCGAGCGAAACGAACACCGCGTCGTCGTTTTTCGTGCCGCAACGTTGGGGATCAAGCAGGCCGGGACCCCAGGCGATGAGCGGGGATCGCGTGCCGCCTTCGAACAACATGCCCTTAGTGCCGCGCAGCGGGGCCGAAGAACCGGCGCCCGGCTCGGGGCCGTTGTCGCTCATGAGCAGGATGAGCGTGTTGTCCCGCAGCGTTTCGCTTTCGCGAATGAAATCAAACAGCGGGGCGAGCTGCCGGTCGAGTTCGACGAGCACGCCGTGATAGAGCGATTTCTTCTCGCCGTCGCCGCGCAGTTCCGCCGCCGGGAAAAACGGCGAATGCACGTCGTCGGGCCACAGGTTGACGTAAAACGGTTGCCCCTTCGATTCGGCGCGTTTGATGAAATCGACCGCCCCTTCGACGAATCGCGTCGTCACCTTGTTGCGTTGTTCCCAGCGGATTTCGCCGCGTCCGAGCTGGTCGGAACCGAGCGAATACTTTTTCGCCGGCTCTCCGTCATAGGCATCGAGCAGCGGCAGCACGCGCGGGCCGAGCCCTTCGAAGTTGGTCAGCGATTCGTCGAACCCGTATTCGGTGATCAGCGGCGCGTCGCCGACGTCGCGTTGGCCACCGAGATGCCATTTGCCGAAATGCCCGGTCGCGTAGCCCGCCTGTTGAAACGAGCGTGCCAGCGTCGGGGCCGAAACGTCGAGCCATTGGGCCATGCCGCGTTCGGCGTTCATTTTGCGGTTGTCGAGATACGACGTGATTTTCCAGCGTTGCGGATACTGCCCCGTCGTGATGCCGCAACGTGACGGCGAGCAGATCGGGGCGGCGACGTAAAATTGCGAAAACGCGATCCCTTCGTCGGCGAGCCGGTCGATGTGCGGCGTTTCGATCGCCGTGTTGCCGAAACAGGAGAGGTCGGACCAACCCATGTCGTCGATCAGCACGACGATGACGTTCGGCCGCGACGGCTTTTCGCCCGGCGCATCACCAGCGAATACCGGCAGGGAACATGCCCCGACAAACAGGGCGATAAGCATCAGACGGTGTAATGATTTCATGGTAAAATTCTTGTTTTCACGAAAAGTTGGGGCGGTCAAATCGAAACACGCTTGGTGATAGCGATTTTTAATACTAGTGGTGGTCACAGCGAGGCCGCCCTGCTTTTTGCAGTATTTGCTTTCGATTGCCGCGATTTATTCGCCCTGTTTTTTTTGCTTCGGATTAAAGACCTTCATAATGTCCGAGTCATTTATATTTTGAGACTTGCATCCTTGTTCTTTGATCTTTCCGTTTTTATCCCATTTCACCCAAGGCATGGGTTTGTCTTTGTCAAAATTGTAACTTTCGTAGGTTATCTCGTCACCAGAAAATCTCATGACTGCGAGAAAATCGTCTTTTGGCCCAAATAACTCGCTGGCAATGCAGTCGACTTTATCACCTTCGAAACGGATATTAGAGATAACCCAGATACACTTGCCATGCGAATTTGTAGGTCTTGTAGATAGAATTAGAATTGTGCCGGTTGTTTTGCCCTTATTGGAATTATCATTTTCATACACAACCGTCATAGTCATTCCTATCGTCATGTCGGTTTTGTCATCCGATGCCTTCAACGTGTATTTTTCAATAATTTCCTTATGCCATTTTTCGTGAATCACACCGGATAGCATTTGTAATTTTCCATGATTAAAGTTTTCAATCGTTTGATTGGATAAATCAATTAAATTTTTGAAGTCAGGGATGTTTTTCGGAAGCTCTGGGTATTCAATTTTTTTGACCGTCGGGGTATTCGGTATTTTTTCATCACAATAAATGACTTTACTCATTGATTCGTCATTGATTCTCGTAAGTCCACAGGTTGGTATCGATATAAGCATAAGAGTTATAATTACGTTTGCTATTTTCATAATAATTCTCCAGTAATATACACCCCCGGTTTTGAAAGTTTTTTTACGAATGCAATCAAGCATTATGGGGGCGTTTATTCAGACGATGGCAATAATCCATTGTAACTAATAAGTGGTAACTGTGGTCGGGAAGAATTTACATGCGTTCACCGCCGGCAGCTACCAACGCTTCACCAAAAGCCCCTGCATTTGCAACCACTGTTCCATTATGCGAAGAAGTTGTTAAACTCCACACTACACCGGCTGAAATAATCGCATCACATGCAGCGTGAATGCAATTATAATCCTTTATATCCCACTTATTTGTTTTGGAAAGCGTATCAGTAAAATCCAACACTCCGTATAGGCCGTCAATGTCTATTGTCCAAGCCTTTTTTGCTGAATAATGGTAATTCGGACCAAGAGCTTCATAATTACTATCGTTATTAAATCCGGAAGGCCAATACCCCCATTTTTCATTCGCATAGGAATCTAACAGAGCAATTTGAACCGCCGATGCGTTTCGTTTGAGTAGAGAAATCCCAACGGGATCGACAATGATTTCCCAGGAAGCATGACCTACCATGAAATTATACGTTGGTAAACCACGTTTTGCAGGATCAAAAGTTTCCCCTTCTGGCACGCGAAATTCCTGGTAGGGTTGATCGGCCCACCCCCAGATTTCGGCGTAGGCGATGTGCACGTCGATAGCGAGCGTTTGTGTTTCGTTCAATTCCTGCGAGGTCGCGGTGGCGACGATCTGGAAATTGCGCAGGGCGTCGCGGTTGGGGATGCCGTCGGGAATTTCCCA
>JAVBQX010000112.1:0-21371 GCA_031548645.1 Thermoguttaceae bacterium | reverse complement strand
ACGAGACTCGCGGCTTCGCCCGACGTGTCCGTTTTGACCTTGACGTTCTGCATGACCGGCTTGACGTCCCGCGTGGCCGCGACCGTCGTTGCCAGTTGAAAAGCCTGCGAAAATGCGTTCCGTTCCGTTGTAAATTTCATGAGGGCGCTTCCGATGACGATAAGATGATTGCAATACTGCTGGTTTTTCATGCACGAAAAGTCGCCCCGCCGTTACCTGTGAACCGGTAAAATGCAACGAATAGGACGATTTCGCCATTATACAAAAAACCATTCCTAATGCAAGAAGTTATTATGAACGCATTGACGATCGGCTCGGTCCCCCCTTGATTTTTCGGGTTACGCCGGTATTATATGAAAACTGTTTTGATAGAGTTGCCCAGCACTCGTCACGAGCAATGTACATTGGTGTTGTAAGTTGTTGATTGATTAAAGGTTAAAAAAATGGCCGGCGGCAAAAAAAGCAAAAAGAAAGCGGAAACCGTTTATCTCGTGTGCGAAGAATGCGGAGATTACAATTACATCGTGCGTCGCAAGCCGGGCGGTGAAAAGCTCAAACTTTCGAAGTATTGCCGCAAGCTGAAGAAGCACACGACGCACGTCGAAAAGAAAAAATAGTTTTTCAAACGGACTGTTTTTTAGGCCTTGTTTTCTTGACATTTAACCGCCTGTCGGTTCGGCTTATGATGTCCGGACAAAATCAGCAGGCGGTTCGTTTATTTCTTGTTTGTAGCCCAAGTGACCGCAGATTCTCAAGATATGCTGCCTCGCGAAATGTGCCGGGCCTTCGGCGCCGGGTCGTTGGCGGCATCGGAAACGATCTCTCTTTTGTCGCACGAGCTGTCGAAACAACCGCAAAACGCCGGTTTTTGCAAATGGCAAAGCCTGAAATATGGCGCAACTGGCTGTGACACTTCGGTTTGGCAAAAATCTCATGACCTGATTGTAAAAAAACTCCTGTCAAACGGTGACAATTCTGCGAAAACGAACAGTTCGAAAATAAACAGTGCGGCATTGCTGTTTGCCGTTGAAACCTATTTCGCCACGGTTGTGAGAGCTTTTTTGCGTCTGGTCGGCCAGCACGAACCCGCCGCCGCAGCGATTTACCGTTTGCCGGACAGCATCCGTGATTTGAAAACAGGGCCAAAAACCGAATCGCAGATTGCGAACATCGAAAACTCGGCCAAGCGGTTTGTCACGTCCGATATGTTTCGGAAATCACAACGCGGCATCGATCTTTTCGGAAACCTGTACGCCCACCTGCTCCCGGCGGCGGCACGCAAACAGCTTGGCGAATTTTACACGCCCGCATGGCTGGCCGATCACCTTCTTGATTTCGTCGGGTTCGATGGGGCTGTTGCCAATGACAGTCGAGTTCGTGTGCTTGACCCCGCCTGCGGCAGCGGCACGTTTTTGCTCGCGGCGGCGCGGCGGTTATTGAAAGCGGGACTGCCGCCGGAGCAAATCGCATACAATGTCGCCGGTTTCGACCTCAACCCGCTCGCGGTGCTGATGAGTACGGCGAATCTGGCGATGACACTCGCGCCGCGGGATGGTGCCGCAGAAATTGCAAAGCCGCCGCAGATCATCTGTCATGACAGCATTCGCAATATTTCGCCGCAAGACGGAGTAAATGCGGGTGAAACGTTCGGGCGGTTCGATTTCGTCGTCGGCAACCCGCCGTGGCTTGCGTGGGACAAACTGCCGCCGGATTATCGCGAACAAACCAAAACGCTCTGGCAGCGATACGGGCTTTTCAATCTTTCCGGCAAAGACGCCCGATACGGCGGCGCGAAAAAGGAACTGGCCCTGCTCTTGGTCATGACGTCGGCCGATCACTTTCTCAAAACCGGCGGACGGCTTGCGATGGTATTGCCGCAAACGGTGTTTCAAACGCATAAAACCGGTGACGGTTTCCGGCGATTCGGCGGCGACGATCCGGAACTCGCCCTCAAGGTGTTGCGGGTCGACGATTTTTCCGCGATGCGTGTTTTTCGCGACGCGACGACGAAAACGGCGACGCTCGTGCTCGAAAAAGGCCGCCCGACAAGCTATCCCGTGCCGTATTTTTGCTGGCAAACGCCGGAGGTGTGCCACCCGTGCCATGCGGTGTCGATCGTACCGGAACGAAGCGGCTCGCCTTGGCGCATCATTGATCCCGGCACAATTGACGACGCAACATCGAAGGAAGGATGTGTGTCGTTGTGCTCGCCACACGAAACGCAGAAATCGCAAAAATCGGATTACACGGCGATGCTCGGCGCCAACACCGGCGGCGCGAACGGGATTTATTGGGTCGAAATCGTTTCGGCATGTCAAAACGGGCTCGTGACGGTTCGCAATCTCGCCGCGTGCGGCAAGCAACAGTTGCCCGTGATTGAGGCGGAAATCGAAGCGGAAATTGTGTTCCCGCTCTTGCGATGGCGTGACATCGGACGGTTTTCGGCACGACCTTCGACCTGGTCGATCATCGTGCAGGACCCGGCGACGCGGACCGGGCTTTCGCTTGAAGTCATGCAGGCGAAATACCCGAAAACGCTGGCCTTTTTACGGGAATTCGAAATGCAACTGCGCAATCGCGCGGCCTACCGCAAGTACCTGCCCGACTCGCCGTTTTATTCGATGTACAACATTTCGCGGGAAACGTTCGCACCGCTCAAGGTCGTCTGGCGGCGGATGGACACGCGAATCCGTGCAGCGGTCGTGTCGGCGTTTCAACCGGATTCAATCGCTTCGAATATTTCGGCCACCGATTCGGTCTTTGACTCGCCTGACTTGTCGTTTGCGCAAGCCCGACCGGTGATCCCGCAGGAAACCTGCTCGATGATCGCCGCCAACGGAATTGAAGAAGCGTATTACCTCGCGGCATTGCTCAACAGTGAAGCGGTACACCGGTGCGTGGCCGCGAGTTCCGTGCAGGGCGGCAAGGGATTCGGTTCGCCCGGCATGATGGAACATCTTCCGATCCGGCGGTTCGACGCAAACAACGACATGCACATGAAGCTGGCGCGACTCGGGCGTGAAGCAAAAGATAATCCGGAATGTGACGGAACACATGCCGAAATCAATCTGCTTGCGGATCGCGTGCTTGAGCGTCTTCACAACGAGCTGCCTCTATATATCGCCTGCAACGCTTCGAAATACGACGGACAGACGCCCGGCAAGTAGAACAACGGAGAATTATTGTGGCGGCGTAAAAAATTTACCGCGTTTTCAACGCTGCTTGCTACGCCAACTCAATGTTCAATTGACCTGCCCCAGAGAAAACGGACGTAATGATCGTCGCGGTTTACGTTGTCCGTGACGAGGGATCAGTTTTTTTGAGGCATTGGTCATCAGAGAAGCCTGGCAGGTGTCCCGTCCGATCCCGAAGGCGTCAGGCGTGGCAGGCAAATGGTGTTTTACGTTTCATGCACCAGTGCGCAGGCCGTTCAACTCATGAACGTGAAACCGACTTCAAGCGCAAGCGCGCCCCAGGGAGACTGAAACGGAATGACGATCGGGTGGGCGTTGGCCGGGAAGTGAATCCGGCAATTGGTTCCGTGAAATACGTTCGGGAGCCCCATGGAAAGGCTGTATTGGGCCAGTTTCGCCTTGGTCGCGCCGGCCACCATGTTGGTCAATTCGCCCACGGCGTCCATGACGTCTTCGTCCGCTTCGGTCACGTCCATCATGAGCAGGGTCGACGCCGCCTTGAGCGCGACGGTCTCGGTCATGGTCAAAACGACCGTTCCGACGGCCTGTTTTCCGTTGATGCCGATAATGCCGCTGATGGGGTGCAGCGCGGTGTTGTTTTCCTTCAATGAAAGCCCGACCCGCGAAATTTTGCAATTAAGCATCGTTTCGAAGGTTTCCTCAAGCGACGTGATGACCGGGTTGATAAAATCGACGTCTGTTACTGGCATGTCCGCTTTTCCTTATGAGGGTGAAACCAAAATTTTGGAGATTTTTATGACGAAACATCCGATGCCTTGACCGTAAAATTCCGCCAAACTGTGTGTCACTTGACGGTTTTTGACTTTCGGGCCGTAATCATTCCTCGATTAGTATAGCTTATTCCTTTTGGCCCCTGACTAAAAAATGGCCAAAACACGGGGAATAATTCGCGTGATTTTGAATAATGATTCGAATTCTAATTCCTTGAAATTCGGTCTTTGCCGGATTATCCGGTCGGACGGCTCCTTGACGGGTGGTCGATTTCCGTTATGATTACCGGTTTGTTGCATCTTCTGTTGTCGCATCATATACGGTTGGGCGGCAACTCCTTCAAAAACCGTAGCCGATTCGCAGCGCCAACGTCTTATTGCACAATAATAAGGTGTGCCGTGTGTTGCGGGAAAGGAAAGAATTATGGCAAAAATTTCCGTACAAGATTTAATCGAAGCAGGCGTTCACTTCGGACATCGCGCCAGCCACTGGAACCCGAAAATGCGGCCTTATGTCTATGGTCGCCGCAAGTTGATTCATATTATTGACGTGCGTGAAACGGTCCGCGGCATTTTGCGAGCCAAGAAATATCTCAAACAAGTGGCCGCCGCCGGTGGCACGATCCTGTTCGTCGGTACGAAACGCGCGGCAAGCGAAACCATCGAACAGCAAGGCAAACGTTGCGGCATGCCGTTTGTCGGCGAACGCTGGCTCGGCGGTACGCTGACGAATTTCCGTACGATTCGCAGCCGTCTGACTCGCCTCAATGAACTCGAAACCATCATCAGCGGCGAACTGCTCGAAACCTATTCGAAGAAAATGCAATCGTCGCTGACTCGCGAACATCGTCGCATGTTCAGCAACCTCAACGGCATCCGCGAAATGGACCGCTTCCCCGACTGCATGGTGATCGTCGACCCCAAAAAGGAAAAGAACGCCGTTCGCGAAGCCCAGAAACTCGGCATCACGACCATCGCCCTGATCGACACGGACAGCAATCCGGACGAAGTCGATCTCCCAATCCCCGGCAATGACGACAGCATTCGCAGCATCGAACTGATCATCAGCATGTTGGCCGACGCCGTTCTCGAAGGCAAGGCCGAAGCCGGTGTCTCGCGACAAATCGAGTCCAAAGACTAACGCCTGATTTGTGGGATCAAGGCAGGGCGGTCACGCCGTGACCGCCGCCGAATTGCCGGATTACATTCCCACACACTGAAAAAGCGACGACATGTCGAGTCGCCGGTCCAAAGATCGGCGCCGGCTGAATATTTCTCATCATTTTCCAACCGTACATTGATTTTGATAATATAAAGAAGAGGTGATATCATGGCAGAAATTTCCGCGGCATTGGTCAAATCGTTTCGCGACCGCACCGGGCTCCCGATGATGGAGTGCAAAAAGGCCTTGATCGAGGCCAACGGCGACGAAGAACTCGCCATTGAACTGCTCCGCAAGTCGGGCAAAAAAACGATGGAAAAACGCGGCGGTCGTGAAACCGAAGCGGGCCGCATCGCCGTCTGTTCCGACGAAGCGACCGGCGTGACCGCGATGGTCGAACTGCTCTGCGAAAGCGCCCCGGTGGCCAGCACGGACGAATTCGGCAAATTAGTTTCCAATCTGGTCTCACAACTCGCCAAGGGCCCCGGCGCGAAGTCGGCCGAAGAACTGCTCGCCCAACCGGTGCCGGGCAATCCGAGCCGCAAATTGCAGGACGAATACGACGACCTGGTCAACAAGATTCGCGAAGTCTTCAAGCTCAATCGCATGGTCCGCATTGAGAGCAAGAACGGCGCCTACGTGCATCACAACGGCGGTATCGGCGTCATCGTCGAAATCGAAGGCGACGACACGGCCCTGGCCCGTGACATTTGCATGCACGTCGCGTCGATGCGGCCGAAATACGTCGCGAAGGAAGAAGTCGACGCCGCCGTGGTGGCCAAGGAAAAGGAAATTCTCGGCGAATCCGTCCGGGCCGAAAACGCCGGCAAACCGGACAGCATCATCGAAAAGATCATCGAAGGCCGCATCAAGACCTTCTTCGCCGAACAGTGCCTGCTCGAACAGCCCTTCGTCAAGGAACAGTCGAAAACCGTCGGCCAGGTGGCCAAGGAAAACGGCATCAAGGTCATTCGCATGACCCATTGGGTGCTCGGACAATAAGGCATAAAGTGAAAAACTAATAGTGAAAAGTGAAAAGTTGATTTAGCCGCGATGATTTTCGGCATTTCGCCATGCTTTTTATTCGTTCGCTTTCAGTTTTCATTTTTCACTATTAGTTATTCACTATCAGTTTTTAGTTTTCTCCGTGTACGTCGTCAAATATCCCCATCCGATTCTGCGTCACAAATGCAAGCCGGTCAAACGCATTGACCGGGAGCTGCGGGACGTCATCGCCGAAATGTTTGCGGTGATGTATGACGACGACGGCGTGGGGCTGGCGGCCAACCAGGTTGACCTGCCGTACCGCCTTTTCGTGCTCAACACGAGCGGCGACCGAACGCGGAAAGAAAACGAATTCGTCTTCATCAATCCGGTCATCTCGAAAAAGAAAGGCTCCGCCGAATCGGAAGAGGGCTGTCTCAGCTTTCCGGAAATCCATGCGTCGGTCATCCGCCCCGATGAAATCGTGATCCAGGGCGTCGGACTCGACGGCCAGGTGCAGGAATTTCACTGGAAGGGCTTCGCCGCGAAGGCCGCCCAGCACGAAATGGACCACATCAACGGTGTCATGTTCATCGACCGGCTTTCTCCGGCCAATCTGCTGGCGGTGCGCGACCGGCTCGAAGAACTCGAACTGGAATTCGAAACGAACCGCCGCCTGAAACTCATCCCCGACGACGCGGAAATCGCCGCCCGAATCGAAGAGCTCGAACGCAAATATTGCCTGTGAGACTTTCGCCAATAAGTTCTGCGCAAGAATGACAGCCGTGAACGCAGAGAGCGCAGCGAACGGAGTGACCGGTGTGGGGCGTGTCCGTCGGGATATGCGTATTTCGCGTTTTCGGTTTGCCGTTCGAAATTTTTCGGGAATCGACATGTTTTCCGCTTTGCGTCTCCTCACTCCGGTCACTCCGCTGTGCTGCGTTCGCGGCTGCCATTGCGGCGGTTTCGATGAGACCGCACGACCTTCGAACGTCTTTTTTTACCTGTTGACTTTCTGGCGAAAGCCTGAGACTTCGCCTTTGCGAATCTGCCTGCTTGAAATCTGGTACTTTACCCGGCCTGTGCCATTGTCTAAAATGGACTTGTCATCGGTCGATTTCAAATCTCCGTTTGGAAAGGTAAGGTCATGAATCGCTTGCAGTTTTTCCCGGCATTGATTGTTTTGCTGGCATTTTCGTGGAATCCGTCGTTGGTTTTTTGCGAAGAACCGCCGAACATCGTCGTGATCTTTATGGACGACATGGGCTACGCCGACATCGGGCCGTTCGGATCCGACGTGCCGACGCCGAATCTGGACCGCATGGCCGCAGAAGGACGGCGTTTCACAAATTTCATCGTGCCCTCGGCCGTCTGTTCCGCGTCACGATCCGCCCTCATGACCGGTTGCATTCACCGTCGCGTCGGCATCAGCGGGGCGTTGGGGCCGCAATCGCCCCTCGGTTTGAGCCCGGAAGAGGAAACCATTGCGGAAATCTGCAAGAAGAAAAATTATGCGACGGCCTGTTTCGGCAAGTGGCACTTGGGCAATCACCCGGATTTTTGGCCGCTGAATCAGGGCTTTGACGAATATTTCGGGCTGCCGTATTCGAATGACATGTGGCCCCGACATGCGGAAAATCCCGGGGGGTATCCGCCGCTCCGGCTCATTGAGGGAAACGAGCGTCTCCCGGAAATCGTCACGGGGGAAATGCAGAAAAAATTGACCACTTGGTACACGGAACGGGCTGTCAAATTTATTGAGGCGAACAAGGACCGTCCGTTTTTCCTTTACGTGCCGCATTCGATGGTGCATGTCCCAATATTCGTCAGTGAGAAATTTGAAGGCAAAAGCGGCAAAGGGTTGTTCGGCGACGTTGTCATGGAGGTCGATTGGTCGGTCGGACAGATTCTCGATACGCTCAAACGATTGAACCTCGACGAAAAAACGCTGGTCGTTTTAACCTCGGCCAACGGGCCGTGGCGTTCCTACGGCAATAACGCCGGCAGTGCCGCGCCGTTTCGCGAAGGCAAAGGCACGTCCTTCGAGGGCGGCATTCGCGAACCGACCCTGTTCCGTTGGCCCGGCAAAATTCCCGCCGGAAGTCAATGTGACCAGCTTGCGTCGACCATCGACATTTTACCGACGGTCGCCCGTTTGATTGACGCCCCGTTGCCCGAAAAGAAAATCGACGGCAAGGACATCCGGCCTTTGATGTTCGGCGAACCCGGCGCCGTTTCGCCGCACGAAGCGTTCCCGATATATTACAACCGCAAGTTGCAGGCCGTGCGCGACAATCGCTGGAAACTGATTCTGCCGCATCAATACCGCACGATGGAAGGTCAGGAGCCCGGCAAAGACGGCGTTCCGGGCAAATACGTCAATATAAAAATCCCGATGTCCCTGTATGATCTGTCAAACGACATTGGCGAAACGACGGACGTGTCGGAAAAATATCCGGAGGTTGTTAAACGCCTGCAGGAGGCCACCGAAGCGATTCGGGCCGATCTCGGCGACGGCGATAAAATGGGCCCCGGCGTCCGACCTGCGGCGAGGATCCCAAAATAAATCCGGGACAGTCGAATGGAATGAACCGCAATATTTTTGTGGTGGCGATAAAAATGCACCGCGTTCCTCGGGAGAACGGCAAAGTGCGAATATTTCTCGCAGAGACGCAAACCCGTCGAGGGATGACCGCACCAGCGGAAAAGCCCGCCTGACGCCTTCGGGATCGGGTGGGCTCCTGCCTGCCATACTTTTCTGCTGACCAATGCCTCAAAAAACCTGATCCCTCGTCACGGGCATCGTCAACCGCGACGAACACCACGTCCGTTTTCTTTGGGGCAGGTTAGCCTGTCATTGTTTCTCAGCACGAGTCTTGTGGATGAAACCTTCCGCCGGTTCAGCGGACACACACAGGTCAACGCCGCTGATTTACGCGGCATGAAGTATCCGAACCGGAAGGCTTTGCTTGAACTTGGGCGATGGGCCATGAAACAAAATAGTGAGCCGACGCAGGAAATGATTGATCATCAATTGGAGAAAGCCCTTTCGTGACGCCAAGCCAACCCCACCCTCATCTTGCCGAAGCGATGGATGTCCTTTCGGCCCAACAATTCCCGAAGGCCCAACTGAACGAGCGTTCGGCACTTTGTCTCTTGGCCCTGCTTGATCTCACGCCGGAGAAATCCTGGAAACAGGCCGGTCATCCGTTGATGGGGATTACCCCGATGATGGATTGGTCCCGCGACCATTACGGCAAGCGATATGCCCCCAACACACGGGAAACGTTTCGTCGCCAAACAATGCACCAGTTCGTTTCGGCGGGAATCGCACTTTTATAACCCGGATGCCCCGGATCGCCCTGTCAACAGTCCCAAGGCGGTCTATCAAATCGAACCGGCGACATTGGAATTGCTGCGATCCTTCGGCACACGGAGTTGGAAATCGAAGCTGGAGAAGTATTTGGAATCCCGACCGATGCTGGCGGAGCGTTACGCCAAAGCGAGACGCGGCCAACGCATCCCCGTTCAAATTGCACCGGGTAAAGAGATCACACTCACCCCCGGCGAACACAGCAAGTTGATCCAGGCGATTATCGAGGAGTTCGGCCCCTGTTTTGTCCCTGGCGGGGAATTGATCTATGCAGGCGATACGAGCGAAAAATGGGGCTATTTTGACGAAGCCAAGCTGAAATCGCTTGGAGTAACGGTCGATGCTCACGGAAAGATGCCGGATGCCGTCCTGTATTGCCCCAAACGAAAGTGGTTGCTCCTGATCGAAGCGGTGACTTCCCACGGCCCGGTTGACGGAAAGCGGCACGAGGAGTTGGCCAAGTTGTTTTCTGCGTCCAAAGCGGGATTGATTTACGTTACGGCGTTTCCGAATCGAACGCCGATGGGCCGAAACCTTGACCGCCCTGACGACCGATCCTGCATCGCCACCCGAAGCCGAGTGATTGTGGCATTGCCCCTTGTTTCCGGGCGAACGCCTATTGATCCGGCCGCCGCAGACGCCGCATTCCGACGATCATGATTCCACCGGCCAGCAAAACGGCAATGATCTTCGCCACCTGGAAGGGAGTGAGGACATGCCCTTCCTGGCCGTTTGTTTCCTCCGGTGCCAACACAGGTTTCAAAACCGGCGGCTCCGGCAACGGCGTTACCTCTTCGGTGTGCGGATTTTCAAGCGGAATCGGTTCAGGGTCCAATTCGATGTAGCCGACCAGAAAACACTTATGCCCACGAATCTCCTCGTCCAACATCCGTGGCATCACAATGTTGATGATCTTATGTCCCTTGTCGTTGAATTCCAGAACGTCGCCCGTTTTGAACCAAGCTTCGCGCATCTTTCTTCCTTCGGGAGGCCAGAGGCTTATCTTCACAGAACCTGAAGAAGGATTCTCTTTATCGGGTGTAAAGTCTCTCAGATAAATACTGTAACCATACAATTTGCCACCGCCATCGCTTCTTTCATGCAGTTTCGAAGCAATTGGAAAAATAATGCTTTCCCGTTGGAGTGATATGCCTGTTGGTTCTTCGTCAGGACGCAGACGGAAGGCGGAAGTCCGCCATCTTCTTTCGCTTTCTTTACCATTCGGACAGTCAATGCAATAAAACCGACCGAGCATCGGAAAAACCATGTATCGTGGCACGAAACTAAACCCCATATCGTACCCGGACTTCTGTAATTGCTTAAGAAAATCTGGGAATGGGCAATTTTCGTAATACTTGGAGGGATCGCCACGCATCGTCAAACTGGCACCAAAACGTCGCCCATAGGCAAAAAAATGAGGATCATCATGCAAATCTCCAAACCCATAAAAATCCATGTCCCCCGGCAAATTGGGGAACGGAGGACCAGGTCCTTTGGGAAGCGGGTCGGATGTGATTCTTTCTGGCAGCCATTTTTCATATTGCTCGAAAAAGTCGGAATCATCCAGCGCTGCGGAATCGGCAGCGTTCAGTCGCGCAGCGGCCAAGTCGGATTTTGGAATTGGCGGCTCCGGCAACGGCGTCACTTCTTCCGCAGGTTGAGGCGTTTCAATAACGACGGGAATATCTTGCGAATATGCAAAAGATGCAGTAAAACCAATCAAGCCCATAAGGAAAAATGATAGTATCTTTGTCATGATACTTGCCTTGTTGCCGCCGGGTGATGAATTGTTGCACAACAATTTCCCGGTTTTTTGCACCCTTTTGATTTTACGTCTGCATCTGGTATAATATTGAAAATTTAGAATATTAATTTCGTTTTCAACTTCACAGGCCATGACCAACCGGGACGATTCCCAACGGCTGAGGAACGCCATCGCGTCGCTGGATTCGCTGTCCTACGCGATTCGGGACGAGCTTGCGCCGAATGACAAATGCCGCAAGATCAAGGAATTGACCCGCGGGACGGTCGTGGCGCAGTTTCTCGAAGAACATTGGGAACCGGACGCCGAGGCCATGCGTTCCATCTGCAAGCTGGCGCTCGACGGCGATTTTCTCCGCTGCGCGATCAAGGCCGCGACCGACGACAACGAAGCCGACGAGCACGACCTGCAATATCAGTACAAGGTCATCTGCGAACTGGGCTACGATTACGTCAAATGGCTCGGCGGCTATTCGGCGTTCAAGGACGCCCAGCAGGGAAAGAAACGTTCGACGGCGAGGTTTCCCGGCATGATCGAATTTTTGGAGGAATTCGCCAACGACCGGAGTTGGTTCGCCGGGGGACGGTTTTACAAGATTGAGGAAGACGGCTTGTACATCGGCGGGCTGCTCTGCGCGGCCGTCGCAAGGGCGAAACAAAACCGGCATTACGTCACGCGTTACGAACAGATGATGGACCTGCTCCTTGAGGAAATGCTCGAACGCAAGCCGCAGGGGCTCAAGGTCAAGGAACGGCATTTTCTCCGCCGGGTCAAAGAGGAACGCCGACGCGTGCTCGATTCGGTCCTCAAGCCGAACAGCAAGTTGGGCCTGCCCGAAATGGACGACAATATCATTGAGGAAAAGCCGGCATCGCCCGAACTGTCCGAATCCGTCATCCAACAGGCGACCGCCGAACTCGAAGGGCTCATCGGCCTGGCCGGAGTCAAGGGCGAGGTCAAAAAACTCATCGACTTTCTCAAGGTGCAGCAGATGCGCCGGCGGCACGGTCTGAAGGAATCGGGCCAGTCGCTGCACTATGTTTTCACCGGCAATCCCGGCACGGGCAAAACGACCGTCGCGAGGATTTTGGGCAAGATTTTTCACGGTTTCGGCATCCTCAAGACGACGAACCTCATCGAAACGGACCGCCCGGGCCTGATCGCGGGATACGTCGGGCAAACCGCGATCAAAACGGACGAGGTCATCGAAAAGGCGCTCGACGGCGTGCTGTTCATCGACGAGGCCTACACGCTGAGCCGGAGCGGGGCCGGGTCGGGCGATTTCGGCCAGGAAGCGATCGACACGTTGCTCAAACGCATGGAAGACCATCGCGACCGCCTCATCGTCGTCGTGGCCGGTTATCCGAAACCGATGCGGGAATTCCTGCGAAGCAACCCCGGTTTGCAGAGCCGGTTCACGCGGTTTATCTCGTTCGAGGATTATTCCGTGCGCGAGATGTGCCTGATTTTCGAAAAATTCTGCAACGACAACGAATACGTGTTGACGCCGCTGGCCCGAATCAACGCCTTTTTGCTGTTCCTTGCCGCCCGATCGCGCCGTGACGAAACTTTCGGCAACGCACGCTTCGTCCGCAACGTGTACGAGATGGCCGTTTCGAAGCATTCGACCCGCATCGCGCGAATGCCCGACGTCACCCGCGAAACCCTGTCCGAACTGAACGGGGCCGACATTCCCCACGAGATTCTGCGATGGTTCGACCCGTCCGGAATCGACGTTTCCGCGAGTCGCTGGCAGTTCCAATGCCCCGGCTGCGGGGTCACGTCCATCGGCAAGGCGAAACTGATCGGCAAAACGGTGCGCTGCAAATGTGGTTGCACTTTCGCGTTCCCCTGGTGGTCCCCCGTCGTCGAATCGCTCACGGGCCTTCCGCCGGAACTGGCCAAGGAATGCCGGGGCAATAATTAACCTCCGCCAAAGGTTTCATCATACCACACATCAATTCTAATTTTATATCAACAGATTTTGCAGATACGACAGATGATCAAAAGGTGCTTTCGACCAATGATTCCATAAGAAATGGCAATTTTCATCTGTTGATAAAAAAGGGGAGTTTGCCGTGCCCCGGAGAAAACGGACGTACTGTTCGTCGCGGTTTAGGTTGCCCGTGACGAGGGATTAGGTTTTTTGAGGCATGGTTCAGCAGAGAAGTCTGGCAGGAGTTTCGCCCGATCCTGTCGGCGTCATCCTTTGGGGAATCGGCATGGGTGCCCAGTGAGCCGCAGATATTTATCGTCGACCATCCGTTCCTGTTTCTCATTCGTGAACGAACCAGCGGGGCGATCCTTTTTCTCGGCCGGGTCATGAACCCGAAAGAGCCATAGAAAGCAAATCACCGTTCCGCCGAGGCGAAGGCGTTCAGGAAATCCTGGATCGGCGTGACGGTCAGGGTTTGCGGGTTTTCGCGAACGAAACGGATCGCCTGCAACCAGGCCCGGGCGCCGCGGATGGTCGTCACGAGCGGGATGCTCCGCTGGATGCTCGTGGTGCGGATCGTCACTTCATCGCGTTGAGGGTTTTTGCCCGACGGCGTGTTGATGATCAGTTGCACCTGCCCGTCGACCATGAGGTCGAGAATATTCGGGCGGGCCCCTTCGGTAATTTTGGCCACCGTCCGCGATTCGATTCCCATGCTGGCCAGTACGGCGCCGGTTCCCTTCGAGGCGATGATCCCGAAACCGAGTTCCCGCAGTTCGCGGGCCAGTTCGCCGATATATGGTTTGTCCGAATTTTTGACCGAAAGAAAGGCGTTGCCCCCGAGCGGGATGCTTTGCCCCGCGGCGATTTGGCTTTTGACGAACGCGGCGTCGAAGCTGCGGTCGATGCCCATGACCTCGCCGGTCGATTTCATTTCCGGGCCGAGTTTCGCGTCGACGCCGGGAAAACGAGTCCAGGGAAAGACCGATTCCTTGACGCCGACGTGTTCGATCTCGGGCCGCGTTTTCGGGATGCCGAGCGAGTCGAGCGTTTCGCCGAGCATGATTTTCGTCGCCACCTGCGCGATGGGCACGCCGGTCACCTTGCTGACGAACGGCACGGTGCGGCTCGCCCGCGGATTGACTTCCAGCACGTAAATGACGTTGTTTTTCACCGCCAGTTGCAGGTTGACCAGCCCGCGCACCTTCAGCTCGAACGCGATTTTTTCGGTCACGTGCTCAATCTGCCGGACGAGCCATTGCGGCAGAGTTTGCGGCGGAAGCGAACAGGCCGAATCGCCCGAATGAATGCCGGCCTCCTCGATGTGTTCCATAATTCCCGCGATGTAAACCCTCTGTCCGTCGCAAAGCGCATCGACGTCGATTTCAACGGCGTTTTCCAGAAAATGGTCGATCAGAATCGGGTGATCGCGGTCGATGGTAACGTCGGCTTTCCGGCAATAGGCGTGCAGGTTTTGCCAGTATTCGCGGAGTTCCTGCTGGCCATGCACGATTTCCATCTTTGCCCCGCCGAGCACGAAACTCGGTCGCATGAGCACGGGATAGCCGATTTCCGCCGCCTTGAGCGCGGCCTCGCCGAGTTCGATCGCCGTCGTGTTGGGCGTCTGCCGGATGTTGAGTTTCGCGAGCAGGGCGGAAAACAGGTTCCGATCTTCCGCCTCGGCGATGGACGCGACGCTCGTCCCGAGAATCGGCACGCCTTCGTCGGCGAGCATCTGCGCGATGTTCAGCGGCGTCTGCCCGCCGAACTGCAAAATGACGCCTTTCGGCTTTTCCCGCCGCGCCACGCCGAGCACGTCCTCCAGCGTCAGCGGTTCGAAGTAAAGCCGGTCGGACGTGTCATAGTCGGTCGAAACGGTTTCCGGGTTGCAGTTCATCATGATCGCGCGATAACCGCAATCCCGCACCGCGAACGCCGCGTGGCAGCAGCAGTAATCGAACTCGATTCCCTGCCCGATCCGGTTCGGCCCTCCGCCGAGAATGAGAACTGAGTGTGGAGTGTGGAGTGTGGAGTGTGGAGTTGGAAATTGGGAGTTTTCCCATTCTGCATTCTGCATTTTGCATTCTGCATTATTTTGCAGTTCGTCTTCCTCTCCGTAGGTCGTGTAATAATACGGCGTCATGGCCTCGAATTCGGCGCCGCAGGTGTCGACGAGTTTGCAGACGGCGTCGATGCCGAAATCCAGCCGCCGCTGCCGGATCGCCTGTTCGCCGCGGGCGGTCAGTTCGCCGAGCCGTCGGTCGGAAAATCCGAGTCGCTTGAGACGCAGCATTTCCGCCGCGGTGAGGTTGGTCGCGCGGGTGTGTTCGAGCCGCGTTTCCTCTTCGACCAGTTGCCCGATTTGCCGCAAAAACCACGGATCAACGGCCGTGATCTCATGCAGTTGCCCGACCGTGGCGCCGAGCCGGAACGCCCGGGCCGTTTGAAACAGCCGGTCGCGCGAGGGTGTGTACAATTCGAGCAGCGTTTCGTCGAGCGACGTCGATTCCAGCTCCGGATCGGAGGGCGATCCGAGTCCGAATTTCTTGATCTCCATCGAACGGATGCCCTTTTGCAACGCTTCCTTGAACGTCCGGCCGATGGCCATCACCTCGCCGACCGATTTCATCTGGATCGTCAGTTTTTCGCTGCCGCCGGGAAATTTCTCGAACGCGAAACGCGGAATTTTGACAACGCAATAATCGATGGTCGGCTCGAAACAGGCGGGCGTCTTCCGCGTGATGTCGTTCGGGATTTCGTCGAGCGTGTAGCCGACAGCTACTTTCGCCGCGATTTTCGCGATGGGAAAACCGGTCGCCTTCGAAGCGAGTGCCGACGAACGGCTCACCCGCGGGTTCATTTCAATGACGACGAGCCGCCCGTCTCGCGGGTTTTGCGCGAACTGAATGTTGCACCCGCCCGTCTCGACGCCGATCGCACGGATGATGCGGAAGGAATCGTCGCGCATTTTCTGGTATTCGCGGTCGGTCATCGTTTGCACGGGCGCCACGGTGATCGAATCGCCGGTGTGCACGCCCATCGGGTCTAAGTTTTCGATCGAACAGACGATGACGACGTTGTCGTTCCGGTCGCGCATGAGTTCCATTTCGAACTCTTTCCAGCCTTCGAGCGATTCCTCGACGAGAATTTCGCCGACCATGCTGGCCGCGAGTCCTTCGGCGGCGATCTGCTCGAATTCCTGCCGGTTGTAGGCGACCCCGCCGCCGGTTCCGCCGAGCGTGAACGCGGGCCGAATCACGCAGGGAAGCCCGACCTTTTGCACGGCTTCGTTCGCTTCGGCCATCGAACGGGCGAGTTCGCTGCGCGGCAGGTCGATCCCGATGCGCATCATCGTTTCGCGAAAGGCGTCGCGGTCTTCGGCCCGGTGAATGACGTTGCGGTCGGCCCCGATCATCTCAATGCCGAGTTCGGCGAGCAGGCCGGTTTCGGCGACCTGGAACGCGGTGTTGAGCGCCGTCTGGCCGCCGAGCGTCGGCAGCAGGGCGTCGGGGCGTTCCCTGCGTAAAATCGCGGCGACGAATTCCGGCGTGATCGGTTCAATGTAAGTCCGGTCGGCCGTTTCCGGGTCGGTCATGATCGTCGCGGGGTTCGAGTTGATCAGCACGACCTCGTAGCCTTCCTCGCGAAGTGCCTTGCAGGCCTGCGTCCCGGAATAGTCGAACTCGCACGCCTGCCCGATGACGATCGGTCCGGCGCCAATGATGCAGATTTTTTTAAGATCAGTTCGTTTCGGCATGTTTTTGGTTCATTTGTTTCGGTTTGGGAGTGTTTTCGCCAGTAAGTTTTCCGCAAGAACAGCAGCCGGGAACGCAGTGAGTGCAACGAACGGAGTGACCGGGGAACACGTTTGCCATTTTGTGCAAAATTTCAATTCCTGCGATGTTTCTGACAAGAGCAAGGGAATTGAACATTTTCCCGGTTGGAAAATCCTCACCCCGGTCACTCCGCTGCGCTGCGTTCCCGGCTGCTGTTCTTGCTCATTATTTTTCGGCGATAGCCTTATGTCTTGTCCTCTGTCCCCTCCGCGTCTCTGCGAGAAATAAAAAATCACCCCATCATTTCACGAAATTGTGTAAACAAATAATCGGAATCATGCGGGCCGGCGCTTGATTCGGGGTGATATTGCACCGAGAAAACCGGGTGCTTGCGGTGTCGCATTCCTTCGACGGTCCGGTCATTCAAATTGACGTGCGTGACTTCGAGTTCGTCCGGCAGCGAATCGTCATTGACGCAAAAGCCGTGATTCTGCGAGGTGATCTCGACCCGGCCCGTCGTGAGATGTTTGACCGGCTGATTCGCGCCGCGATGCCCGAATTTCAATTTGCGGGTCGTTCCGCCGCATGCCAGGGCCAGCAACTGGTGACCGAGACAGATGCCGAACACGGGGATTCGCCCGATCAGTTTGCGAATTTCCGCGATCGCGTAGCCCACCGCCGCGGGATCGCCGGGGCCGTTCGAGAGGAACACGCCGTCCGGTCGCAGGGCCAGCACATCGTCGGCGGTCGTTTGCGCCGGAACGACGGTCACGTCAAAGCCGTGACTGACCAGGCAGCGCGCGATGTTCAGTTTCAGCCCGAAATCCCAGGCGACGACTTTCGGCCGTTGTTCGGGCTTCGATTCCGGCAGCCAGGGACAGGGTTCGGCCCAGCGGTAGGGCGATTTGCAGCTCACCGTGCGAACGAGGTCGACGCCGACCAGTCCCGGCGAATCCTGCGCCCGGCGGACGAGTTCCCGCGTGTCCCAGTCGCCTGCAGCAAGAACTGCTTTCATGGCCCCCTGTTCACGGATATGCCGGGTGACGGCCCGCGTGTCGACTTCGCCGAGGCCGACGATTTCGTGGCGTTTGAGAAATTCGTCCAGCGAACCGGTCGCGCGCCAGTTCGAAGGCGTCCCGCAAAATTCGCGCACAATAAAACCCCGAACATGCGGGGTCATGGACTCAACGTCTTCCGGGTTGATCCCGGTGTTGCCGATGAGTGGACAGGTCATCGTGACGATCTGCCCCGCGTAGGACGGATCGGTGAGAATCTCCTGATAACCGGTCATGGAGGTGTTGAAAACGATTTCGCCGTCCCGGACGCCCTCATGACCGAAAGCGACGCCGGGATAAATTCGGCCGTCTTCGAGTGCCAAATATCCGTGCATGAAAATACTGAGTGTTTCCCGATTTGTTGAAATTTGTCGTATTTGGCATCATATTTCCGCATAAGGGATGCCAGAGGAAACGGAAATGTGGCGAAATTTTTTAACTTGTTACATATAAGGCAGTTAGAAATACGGTAAGTTTTTCGACATGCGCAAGAGTGACAAATATGTCTTTTTCACGCAGGATGAAAGAACAGATTTGTCATGCGATGCAAGGAATCCGAGAGGACCTTTCGCCGCAACAAGTTGACGTTGTGACTGATGGACTTTGCCCGTCCAAAAGTTACCTTGCGTTGGCAATGCGTCTGATGTCACGTTCCGTCAAATTCGGAAAACACGCAAAAACGAGCGTGTCAATCGAATTTTCGGATTCCGGATTCAGCCGTGCCATGGCCGCGTCGACACAGGCTTCGATCACGTCGTGCGTTTCCCGTGAAATCTCAGGAAACGGCAATTGCTCCAGATCGCCGCGCAAAACCTTGTGCGTTGAAAACTTCTTTTCAAACACGTACCGGAACAACGTCGAATTCAAGAACGCCAGTACCACCTTGGTACTCATACCGGGCAATCGCGGCAGGAGCACGTTGGCGCTGTTGAGCGTCAGGCGGCCATTCGTATCGAGAGCAAAGACAAGCTTTTTCGAAATGAAGCGGTACACGATCTTTTCCGGCACGCGATACATGGCTTCCGGCGCCGTCTGTTGGAATTGCGACGGATCGAATTTGAGAAACGTGGTCGGTTCGCGCAGGCGGTACGGTTCAATGTCCGCCCCGCGAAACACCGGCTCGAAGCCGGGCGAAGGCTTGTCAGTGAGGTGTTTCGCATTGTCGCCGGTAACGATTCCGAGGGCCCAATCGGCGTTGTTAGCGAGCGTTTGATGCGGTGTCGCGAATATTTTGTCAAGAATTCCGCGGTCTTCGGGAGAAAGGTCGATATCGAACACCTGATCGCGGTTGCGCAGGAAAACGGCCTGTTCGACGCAATACGAATCGCCGTTGCGACCGGTGACACGGCAACTGTGGCCGGAACGCGGTTTCGTTTTGACCGCGTCAAGGCGGATCGCGCCGGTATAAACGCCGGAAAAACCGCGTCCGAGTGCGGTCACCGAATTTAGTGACGTTTGTGTCAACACGAGCTTGCGAATCCCGGCATGGGTTTTGATGTTGAGAAACGCTTCCGGCAACAGGAACGAAAGCCTGCCGTTCTCGCGGAGCGACGAAAGCGACTTGACCAGGAACAGGGCGAACGATTCCCGAAAGGCGTGTTTCACTTTTGTGAATTCGCCCGTGTTTTTGCGAGCGCCCCAGGGAGGGTTGGTCGCCACAAGATCGAAAAAGCAGTCGAAACCGTCCGTCGTTTCTTCCGTCAGCGCATCGACGCACTGCACCCGGGGAACAAATTCGTGTTTCGGCGCGGCGAGAAAAAGATTGACGCGAGCCAAACGCACGGCCAGCGGGTCGATGTCGAAACCATGACAACTTTCCGGTCGCAACGCAAAACACCTGACCGCCGTCACCAGATATTTCCCCGTTCCGCAGCAGGGGTCGAGCAGGGTTTCACCGGGTTGAAGCCCCGCTTCTTGCAGGGCGTCACGGACGTAGAGCGTCGGCGTGTAATAGGCGCCGGCGTGCGATTTTTCCCCTTCGCGAAACAGGGCCTGGTGCAAAACGCCAAGCCAATCAATGTCGCTATCGCCGTCAACCCCGTTGAAATGCCGCGCGATTTCGCCGTATATTTTGAAATCCGGTTTTTGCGGCAATGTCCCGTGCCATTGTCGCATTTCGTCACGGACGCAATTTCGCCGCCATGTCACACGGTCAAATTCCTGCAACGACGTTGCGAGATCACCGGCCCGTTCGAGCAACCGAATCGCGACGAAAAACAGCAGCGTTTCAACGGAAACATCGTGTTTTTTCCGCCATTCAGAGAGCCGGACAACGGTGTCATGTACGGCTTTGTTTTCGGCGTATTCCGCGGGAACGAATTGCGAATCGGACTTTGTCTTGTTGGCCCGGCTTCTCAAACGGGGCAGTCTTCCGGCAACCAGATCGGATTTGAGACGCGAAATTTCGCTTTCGTCAAACCCGGCATTGCGGTCCGGAAGCGGTTGCACGAGACCGGCCCGGACCCAGTTGCGAACCGTCGCCGACGAAACGCCGATCATGCGGGCCGCTTCGGCAAGATTGAGCGTTGCCATGTTGTTCGCCCCTATGTTGTCCCCCCGAGAAAAAAAGCCCGCCCCCGAACGGACGGGAACAGGCTTTGCGTGAATCAAAAATTTTCGCCGATTGATTGCCTCAACCTATTTGTTGAGCGCCTTCTTGACCATGTCGCACACGGCGTCGAACGCGGCGGGGTCCTGGATGGCCATTTGCGACAGCGATTTGCGGTCGAGCGTGATGTTGGCCAACTTCAGGCCGTGGATGAATTCGCTGTAGCGAAGTTCGCGCATTTTGACGGCAGCGCTGATGCGCGTGATCCAAAGCTTGCGGAAATCGCGTTTTCGGACACGGCGGTCACGCGTCGCGTAAGCATCGGCGCGAATGATGGTTTCCTTGACCGTGCGGAGCAGTTTTCCGCGACCGCCCCGAAACCCTTTGGCACGTTTGAACAGCCGGTTCTTGCTCCGGCGACGTGCGACACCATAAGTCGTTCTCATTTCAATACTTTCTGCAATAATAACATTAAGTTCTTACGAAAATCAAGGCCCCGCTTGTTCCGATGGAATGTGCGGCGTTTACTCCCGCCCGTTTCGTCGTGCCGTTGGATTAATATGTACAAATCGGTAATAACCGTTTGACAATTATGGTGTTACGTTACGGCAATGACGTAAAACCGCGATTTTTCTATTTCCCCGGACGGAGAACTTCGATAACGCGTTTGGCGTCAACGGTATTGACGACCGAGCTGCCGCGAAGCTGGCGACGCTGTTTGGTCGTTTTGCGCCAAGCCAAGTGGCCCGTGCCGCAGTGTTTGTGTTTCACTTTTCCGGTGGCCGAGACGATAAACCGTTTTTTGGCCCCTTTGTGAGTCTTCATTTTTGGCATTTTGTCAACCTTGCCT
>JAVBQX010000113.1:0-26649 GCA_031548645.1 Thermoguttaceae bacterium | reverse complement strand
CGGCAAGCTGACGCGACGCGTTCATTTTTTACAAAATTTTCTCAGCAAAAAGAAGGAGCCGATCATGAAACGCCTGTTTTTGGGAGCGACCCTCGCCCTCCTGCTCACCGCCGGTCTGTTCCGCCCGCAATTCGTCCCGGTCGAGGCCGGCGCGATGGAAATGGCGGAGGAACAACCGACGGCAACAACCGTTGATAATCAGACCACGCAAACATCAAGCGATGACGATGCCGAAACGTTTCGGCTGGAGGTGAATTGTCGTTTGCCCGAAGGAATCTCGGAGGAAATTTCCGTCGATATTTTGCTCAGCAATGTCGTTCACCGACGCACGACCGAAAAAAACGAATACGACAGGATTAGCCTTGAAGGCGAGAAACAAATCCAACTTTACGAGAATCTCAAAGCCGACGCCGAAGGCAAAGCCGTTCGGGATCACCTGAAATTGCCGATTGACGCGCGCTGGTTCGATCAGGAAACGGGCAAGCAATACGTCAATTTGCCGAAAAACGCACAGGGCCAGGAATATTTCATTCGTGCCACCTCGAAAAATTACGGCAGCTTGTGGCAAAAAGTCGGCGTGCCGCCGCAACTTTTCCCCAGGCCGAAGGGTGCCCCGCCGGCGGAACCGCCCGTCATTTCGGAAAGTCTTGAATTGTTTCCTTCGAAAACGATTTCCGGTGTGGTGGTCGATGAAAACGGCGAGCCGCTGGATTCTGTCGTGTTGTGTGTCGATTACAGAAACAGCCGAAATATTTGGCAAAGCCGTTTTATCAGTGCAAACAACCCTGTAACGACCCAATACCCCGATTTCGCGACCACCACCGATCATCAGGGGCGTTTTGAAATCAAGAACGTGCCGGTTTTTGATGACCGTTTTGGAAACAATCCTTGGGACATCGTATCGCAAAAGCTTTACGTTTATCCCGCGGGAAGCATAACGCATCATTATGAAGACGTCCGGGTGGATTTCACTTCCAATCAAAAAATGCCCATGTTGATTGTGCTCAAGAAGAAAAATGGGGAAAAGCCGGAAGCAAAACAACCGGGGCGGGAAACGCAACAAACGCCGCCGTTGCCCTTGACATCCGTTGACGTCAAGGTGACGCAGGAAGAAACCGTGACGGTGAAAGTCATTGATTCGGCAACCATGCTGCCGATGGAAGAAATCGACCTTGTCCTGCGAGGACATGGCACGGTCAATCAAATGGCAGGTGTGCGGCTTCCCCAAAATGTTACGACGGACAAAAACGGCGAGGCCTCGTTTACGGTATTGCGAATGAATGTGTTGGGCGGAAAGCAACGCGGTGGCGGCTTAAATCGGAATAGCGGTTTCGATCTGGAAGGTTATCGCATCTTTGTTGTTCCCACGAAAAAAGACGGAAAAGTGTATGTTTCCAATGCTTCCTATGATTTCATCGGCATTCCGTATCTCAAAAACGATGATATCCATCCTGATCCGGAAGACTTAAAACTATACGTTAATGAAGGCCACCTGCTTGTCGGGCGAGTGCTTAATGCCCGGGACAATCAACCGCTTGCGAAAACAGATGACGGGAAGCCGATTCAAGTGGCCTTCAGTCTATCGTTTTGGGAAGGTGACGGCCATCCAAGCATGTGGTCGCCAACGGTTGATGTCGATGAGAACGGCATCTTCGAGTGTTATCAACCGGAAGGGGTGTGCTGGCCGTTCATCCTGCCCAATGGGAACGATCAAATCTGGCCGCGCACGGAGAATTATCAGAAGTGGCAAAAGGAAGGGGTGCTCATCAAGCCAGGCAAGATCACAACCGTCGAATTTCGCGTGACCCCGCGGCTCGACACCGGAGCAAGCGTCGCCGAACTCCCGGTGCTGGAAGAGCAGTCCGCCGCCGCGAAACTGACCATGCTTTATTGCAGGTATGAACTCGATGAAAACCGGCATATCACGAAACTGGTCGTTTGGCCCGCAAGACCGCTCAAAGAATTATGGCCGTTGATCCATGAACTCAAGCACTTGAAAACGCTGGACATCTGCTCTTGTTTGCCGCGAATCACGGATGAGGACATCAAGCAGATTTTTGAACTTCCGGCGTTGACGACCTTGATTGCCCCTGAACATCCCGAACAAATCAAAAATGGCGGGATTCAAACCATCGAAGGCAGGGAGAACATCCAAAAATATTTCAAGGACGAATTCCCGAAAATCCGCGAATGGTTTGATAAGCAACCGCAAGGCGGCATGGGAATGGGCATGGGGGGAATGAGCGGCGGAATTGGTGGCATGATGGGCGGCGGCGGAATGCCGGGAGCTATGGGCATGGGTGGCGGAATGCAGCCCATGGGCATGGGGAATTGAGCGGCTTTTTCCGGTCGGGTTGTTGACCCGGGGCGTTTTTTTCGCGACAATGGAACTTGCGTTTCCCGAAACGGAAACATGACCGGTTCCGAACACCTTGAAAAGAAAGCCCCGCCGATGACGATCTTTCCGACTTTGTGCCGCACCGTGATTTTCCTGAAATGCCGATGGCCGGCCGCCGCCCTTGTCGCGTTGGCCGGTTTGCTGTTCCTGCCCGCAAGTTCGCCGGGACAGGTGATTCGCTGCGCCGATCCGGAATGCCCGATCTGTCTCGCGCAGCCGGGGATGGTTTCACCGGAAAAATCCGACACGCGCGAACCGCGACATCGCCCCGAGGACGCGCCGTTCGGACGCGAGGGTTCGCTCGCGGTCGTCAATCCGGTGCTTCGTTCGCCGCAACAGACGGCGGTTTCTCTGGCCGGGGATTGGGAATTTTGCACCGACCCCGAATCGGTCGGCGTGCGGGAAGAGTGGATGAATCCCGGCGCGACATGGCCGGAAACCGTCGCGATGCCCGTGCCGTCGAACTGGGAATCGCACGGCATCGGCGAGCCGGGCATGAGTACGCCGTGGATTTGTTCGTGGGACCAATGCCCACGTCCCATGCGGAACATTTACATCGGTTCCGCGTGGTATCGCAAGGCGATGGCCGTTCCCGCCGAATGGGAAGGCCGACGCGTCTGGTTGAAAGTCGGCGGCGTGCGGGCCCAGGGCTGGTTCTGGGTCAACGGCGTTCCGGTCGCACGGGCGTTCAGTTATTGCGGCGCGTATAAATATGAGATCACCGACCTCGTCCGCCCCGGCGAAACGGCGACGATCGTCGCCCAAGTGCGCAATGACGTCCCCAGCCGCACGGGACAGGTCAGTTCCTGCCACATCTGGGGCGGAATCTATCGCGACATCGAACTGGAATCGACGCCGGGAATTTTTCTCGACAACGTGGAATGCCGGGGTAATTTCGACGAAAAAAACATCGACCTGCAATGCCGGATCGGTCACGCAGGTGACGCCCGGGGCAAGACGGTCGATTTGGAGGTGAACCTCCGCCGTTTCGATCCGAATCATCCCGCCGGATCGTCGCCCGGTCTTGCGAAGGAGCGTTTCACCGTCACGCTTGGCGAAGGAGACGCCACAACGTTGAGCGGTAAGATGACGCCGTCGGAATTTTTCCCATGGTCGCCGGAAACGCCGAATCTTTACGTCGCCGAAGTGACGCTTTATGATGTCGGCGGCACGACGCCCCGGCACGGTTGGACGGAACGGTTCGGCATCAAAAAAATGGAAGTGCGCGGCGACCGGTTCTTCCTGAACGGGAAACCCTGCCTGTTGCGGGGCTACGGCGACGATTACGTGTATCCGACGACGTTCATTTCTCCGGCGGATCGTGACGCGCATCGCAAAAATCTCCGCATCGCCCGGGAATGCGGTTTCACTTACGTCCGACATCACACGCACAGCGAAATCCCGGAATATTACGACGCCGCCGACGAACTGGGCATCATGGTGCAGCCGGAACTGCCGTATTATCCGTTCAACGGTTTTCATACGGTCGAGCTGTTCGACTTCGACCCCAAACGCGACCTGAACGAATTGATCGACCATTACCGGCGGTACGTTTCGCTGACGACCTATTCGATGGGCAACGAAGGGCACCTCGGCACGCCGCTCGACGTGGAAATGAAAAATCTGGTTCACGAACGCGACCCCGGGCGGCTTGTCCTGCACAACGACGGCGGGGTCAACACGCCGGAAAATTCCGACTTCGACACGCCGAATTCCTATTGCTGGAAGTTTCACCCGCTGCCGTCGATCGTTCCGTGGGAACCGGGCGCGTTCGATTATGTGAAAATGCCGTTCGTCGCCCACGAATACATGAACCTGGGACTGAAATTCGACCCCCGCATTTCCGACCGTTTCACCGGCGCGATGATGCCCCCGCGTCCGATGGCGGTTTACGAAAGCCGGCTTGCGGAACTCGGCATTGACCGCCACTGGGGCGACGCCTGTCTCGATGCCGGGCACGCAATGCAAAAATATTACCAGAAGGAAGGAATCGAAGCGGCAAGGCTCGACCCCCAATGCGACGGATACAGCTATTGGACGCTCGTCGACGTCATCGTCAAATACGGCGGGGAACACGATTTCACCGGCCAGGGGATGTTCAACGCGTTCTGGGAGCCGAAATCGAACGGCGCGACGCCGCGCGATGTCGCCAAATTCAACGGGCCGACTGCCATTCTCATGAAGCTGGAAGACCGCGAACACCCGATTCTCGTCGCGGGGGAAACCATGCGGGCTTCGGTGTTCGTGTCGCATTTCGGCGACGGGGATTTGTACGATGCGAAAATTTTCTGGGCGATCAAATCCGGTGAAACGTCGCTCCTCGAAGGCACCCTTGATCACGTCAATCTGCAAACGGGCGACGTCGCGAAGGTCGGGGAAGTGCAATTCGTCGTGCCGGAGCGAAATCGCGCGGAACACTGGCGGCTTGAGCTTCAATTGGCCGGCACCGGGGTTGCGAACGATTGGGATTTTTGGGCCTTCCCCCGCCGGGAGAAGAAAACGCTGCAAGGCGTTGCCGTGACGCCGGGGCTTTTCGAAACGCTTGCGAAACGTTATGACGGATTGCTCAAGGCCGGAACGCCGGAGGGTGACGCCGCGGCGGTCGTCGTCGGCAAACCGGACGACCCGGAAATCGCGAAAGCCGTCGCGGCGGGAAAACGCGTCGTGATGCTTGGTGACGCGGACGGCCCGCCCAACGTCAATCTCGGTTGGTGGACGATCGCCAACCAGACGGGCACGGCCTTTGCGAAACATCCCGCGTTCGGCGATTTTCCGCATGACGGGTACATCAGTCCGCTTTGGTTTCGGCTGATCAAAGAGGGAATGCCGATCGCGAAGTCGATGCCGCTTGAAAATCCCGAATATCTGGCCCTCGGTGAAGGCCGGAACGATTATTTCCTGTACGCCGCGCAGTCAACCGCCGGTGCGAACGGAAAAGTTTTGAGGACGCACGGACTCGACCTTCTCGCGGAACATCCGGAAGCGGTTTTCCTGCTCGACCAGATGCTCGAATATGCAGCGTCGGAAACATTTCAACCGAAAAAGTAGTCCGGTGGGACGAACGTCGTGATCACGGCTCGCGGCTCGCGAGTGGCGGTTTTGTCGAAACCGCCCGACATTTTTTGTGCGAGTTTTCATTTTTCGACGGGTTTCGAGGACGGATTTGAGTTCGACGGGGTTATAATGGGAATATGCAGTTCACAAATTTCACGCCGTTTGAATTTTAACACGTTTTCATTTCATGTCGGGTCCACCGTTATTTTCGCCGAATGTCCGCCCCTTGTCCCGTCCCCGGATTGATGATCGCCGCGGAACGGTCATCGCGGTCGTGCTCGTGGTCATCGTGATCCTTTCGCTCGCGGGCCTGGCTCTGGTCAAGCTGATGCAGGCCGAACAGCGCGGGGCGATCTACAACATGCGTCAAACGCAGGTGCGTTATCTCGCCGAATCGGGCATCGACGCGTTGCGGGTTTTGCTGATGTACAACGAGGAAGACCTGCTCGATTTGGGCGGGCTTTACGACAACCCCGACGAACTGTGCGGCGTACTCGTGACCGATGCGAGCGACGTTCGCGAGGTCGGGCGTTTCAGCGTGATTTCGCCTTTTCTGGACGACGAGGGCCTGCCGTCGGACGTGCGTTACGGACTGGCGGACGAATCGGCGAAAATCGACCTGCGGATGATTCTGGCTTTCGAGCAGGAGAAGGAAGGTCTGGGCCGCGAAATCCTGATGAACCTGCCGGGCATCGACGAATACATCGCCGACGCGATTCTCGATTGGCTCGACGAGGACGACGACACCCGCGATTACGGGGCCGAGGCCGAATATTACGAAGGGCTCGACGTGCCCTATCGCCCACGGAACGGGATGATCGAATCGCTCGACGAACTGCTGCTCATTGACGGTGTGACACCGTCGCTGCTGTACGGGGTCGATTGGAACCGCAACGGGCTGGTCGGTCTCGGTGAGCCGGACCCGTTTGATTTGGAGCTGGAAAGTGAGTACGACAATTCGGAGGGGCTGCTCGACTGCGGACTGGCCGCCCTGCTGACGATTTGCAGCGTCGAAAACCCGAACGGGAGCGACGGCTCCGAAAAAATCAACGTCAACGGCGACGATCTCGAAGCGTTGCAGGAAGAGCTGACCTCGAAACTCAGCAACGAAGAATGGGTCAACTACATCATCGCCTATCGCCTGTTCGGCGAAACGAGCCTGACGCTTTCGGAGGAATCCGATTCAAGCGGCACGACTTCGGGCGGTACTTCGTCCGGCAATTCGTCAAACGGTTCGACAGCGGGCGACGCATCCGACAGCGCGACGCAGGGCGAAACTTCGGGCGAAACGTCCGGGGACCAACCCGACGGCGGAACGACCGACATGTCCGGCGGCGAGCAGCCCGCGGAGGAAAGTTCGCGTTCGTTCGACCTGTCGCAAACGCCGAAAGCGAAAATATTCAGCGTGCTCGACCTTGTCGGCGGTTCGCTCCAGGTACAATACTCCGGCGAAACGACGACGGAAACGCTCGCATCGCCGTTTACCGAAGCGTCGCTGCTCACGGACCTGCCGACATTGCTCGACGCGATCCGCTTCAACGACGGCACTTATTCGCGGATCAACATCAACGAGGCGCCGCGGGCCGTGCTGCTGGCGATTCCCGGCATCACGGAAGAGGCGGTCGACGAAATCATCGCCAACCGCATCCCCGACCCCGTCGAACTGGCCGAGGCGGAAATCGACGAAATGCAATACGAACTCTGGCCCCTGCTGCTCGAATACGTCGATTTGGACACGATGAAAAAAATCGCGCCCTATGTCACCTCGAAGGGCACGGTCTGTTCGGCGCAAATCGTCGGGCGCTTCGATGCCAGAAGCCCGGCCACGCGGCTGCACGTTTGGCTCGATACCTCGGAAAAACCCGCGAAAATCGTCCGCGTACAGGACCTGAGCAGTCTCGGTCCCGGCTATACGCCCGAAATGCTCGGCGTCAACCAGGACACGCAATCGGTTTTCTCGACCGGCAACGCGGTCGGCAACGTGTCGCGGTCACGATGAACAATCATTTGGCCGGTTTCAGCGTCACGGTCAGGTGTTTGGTTTCGCCCTCGGCCATGGCGGGAATCACCTGTTTGGCAAGTTCGCAATCGCGCGTGACGATGTGCAGCCGCATTTCCTCACCCGGCAAAATGCCGCCGGAGTTGATCTTCGTTTCGCCGTTGCCGAAATCCTTGTAGGTGAATGAAACGTCCAGGATTCCGCTCAGCGAGGATTCCGAAGTCGCCCAATCCCAATTGATTTCATGCCAACGATCTTCGGTGATGTCGACGCGGACTTTGTCCCCGACGAGTTTGATCCTGGCCGGGTGTTCGTTTTTGACGTATTCGATCCAGGCGTAATACTCCTCGACCGGTTTACCCGATTCGTCCGTCACGTCCAGTTCGATTCTCGGCGATTTGTACGTGAACACTTCGATCCGCATGTCGTTTTCAATGGTTCCCAGTTGAAAATCAAAACTCATGCCTCCATTTTCTAGCCATTTGTCGATCCCGGCGATGCGGCAGCGGTGCGACAAAGAGTCGTCCTTCGAAAAAACGCGGAGAGACGCGTTTTCAAGCCCGACAGGCACCTGGAACGAAAACAGTCCGTCCCCTTGATAGACACTGGGGGATTCACTGCTTGGTCTGGCCGCATAATAAGCTTCACCTTTCCGACCATGAATATTCGTGTTGATATCCCGGATGTCATCGCTTTTCCCATCGGTAAACACGACATCAATTTTGACGGTCTTCTGCGCCTGGATGGAAGACTCGGGCGACTTGGCGGAAAGTTCGACCGGCGTGATAAAATACTGCCCTTTGACCGGACGTTTGTTTTCTTCCCGCAGGAAAGAACAAAAATATCCGTGAAGAGGATAGGGATTGTACCGTTTTTCGGAAGGCGTTTCGGAAATACGGATTTCATATTGCCCGTCGGCGACCGGCCTGAAATGCGCTTCCCCGTTTTGGTCGGTCAATGCGGAACGTCTGTAAATTGATATGGTGTTGAGCGTGGATTCTTCGCGTTCGCGATAAATGTCAACCCAGACGTTTTCAACCGGCTTTCCGTTTTCGTCGATGACCTTGACTGTGGGACGAAACCCTTTTTCGAGAACGATATCACCGAAGTCGCCGCGGCTCTTGTCGGGAAAAACGTATTTCGGAGCGAGATCATCGGCGATGGCCCAAAAAACGATGCGTTCGTCTTTAGCCGCGTCAATGTGAAAACGTCCTTCCGCATCGCTGGTCAAGTCAAAAAATTCCGGCGAGATATATTCGCGTCGGAACGGCTTCGTTTTTTCGCGGAGGTAGGCAATCCCCACATTCGGCAACGGTTCTCCTTCGGTATTGACGAGCCGACCGGTGATGGGGGTCGATTTCTGGAGTTGCACCGTGGCAAAGACATCTTTTCCCTCTTTCAGAAATTTTTCCGCCCATTTGGACATTCGCCCGTCTTTTTCAGGAACGTAGCCTTCTTTTTCCAAGAGAACCTCGGAGTTGGAATTTTCAAGGTCGGCATTCAATTCCGACGGGAGCGGGAAGCGAATCTCGCCTTTGTCGTTGGTTTGGGTCACCCGGGTGTCAAGTTCCGTGCCGCCCTGTTTGGCGAAATAGAGCGTGGCCGTGACGCCGGGCATCGGTTTTTTCGTTTCCGCGTCGATGACGGAACTCCAGACGTAAAGTCCGTCGGTTTTTTCTTCGGCGACAGGTGTGGCCTGGGCCGTGTTTCGTGCAACAAATTGAATCTGGAACAGGCAGACCGCGAGCAAAGTCACGGCGCCAAATATGATCAGGGTTTTCTTCATGAGTGAAACCTTTCGTTCAGGATTTTCGTGGAGCAAACAGGCGACCCGGTGTTTCAGGCCGCGACCGAAAATCGACTGACGGGCGACAAATTGCGTCGGGGCGTTCTCGTGGAGCAGGAGGAGAGTCCGGGCGAACTCAAGGGCCCCCTCCGGCTCCAGGTCGAACGCCGCGCGATCGCAAAGTTGCTCGGCCGCTTCATCGAACCGATGCGCCGCGAGATGGGCGATCGGATTGAACCAGTGCGGCAAGGTCAAAACACGGACGAAGAACGATTTCCAAACGTCGCGCCGCAGGAAATGCGCCAGCTCGTGCCTCAAAATGCCGCAGCGGCCCGCCTCCGAGAGTTCGCTCCAAAGTTCGCGGGGCACCACGAGGCGGTAGCCGCGAACGGTTCGGATCAGGGCGGGACCGAGACCGGCAGCGTCGCCGGAAACGAGCATCGGAATCGTTCGCGTATCGATTCCCCGCTCTTCCAGCAGGCGATGCCACGGCCCGGCGAAGTCGTCACTTGCCGGAACCGCTTTTCCCAGCGCCGACAGGTACTTGACGTAACCCGCCGCCGCGAGAAATATCGAAACGACCATCCCGCCGAGCCAGGCGGCGAAAAGGGTCGGTAAAATCCAGGGTTTCACGTCAAAAGCCGCAGGTTGCGACACGGCTTCCGTCGGCACAACGTCCAAAGTTGCCGGGACGATCGGCGTTTGTGAAAGGTCGACCGGCGTGAAAGGTTGCGTCGGCTCGAAACGCACGGGCTGCATCTCCGGCATGTTTTGTTGCGGCGACATTTCGACAGGCACGGCGGCAACCGTTGCCGTTTCCTTCGCGATTTGTTCGCAGGGAATCGAAATCATCGGGCGTACCCAGAACCAGCCGCTCAGCAACACCGCGAGCCATAACACCCGGCTCAACCGCGGCACACGGTCTTCGATGCGACGCAGCATCAATCGGCAAACCAGCCCGCCCACCGCAAGAAAAAGCGTCGTCCGAAGCAGGGCAAAAATGATAATGGTCATTGTCATAAATCATCCCACATTTTTTATTCGCCACGAAGGCACGAAGGTGAGTAGTGAAAAGTTAATAGTGAATAACTAATAGTTGAGGAACTTCGTTTTTAACTTTTAGTTTTTAGTTATTCACTTCCCCCGTTTTCATGGCGGGAAATGATTTCCTTCAGCATCGCGACTTCGTCCGGCTTGAGCGTTCGTTTTTCCGTCAGGTGGGCGATCAACGGGGCGAGACTGCCGCCGCAGATTTTCGCGATCTTCTCGAAAAACGTGCCCGATGCCACTTCGGTTTCCACCACCGCCGTGTACAGGGCCGGATAATCCGTGCTGCGCGAGAGGACGCCCTTTTCGACCATGCGGTTCAGCCGCGTCTGGATCGTCGTGTAGCCGACCGGCTTCGGGTAGTTCCGATGCACCACGGTCAACGTCGACGGGCCAAGCTTCCAGAGCAGGTTGAGCAGTTCCATTTCCCCCTCACTGAGCGGGACGAGCGGTTCCTTCTTCGCGGGTTTCGATTTCGACATGATATTTCAAATTTCCAGGAATTCGACAAACAAGCTTACGACACGACTCATAAGCTATCTTATGACGCGGCTCGTAAGTTGTCAAGGGCAATTGGGCATAATTTCCGTAAATTATAAATTTCATTAAAAATTGCATTGAATCTCGATTGTATTCCATTTCTGAACCCCATATATTGTTGGTTGGGCTTAACTTCTTTTTTACCCGGAGAAAACCGCCATGAGATTGTCATTCCTTATCGGGCTTGTCATTTTTTTCGCGTCCCCTTCCATTGCGGCCGTTTTTGCGGCTGAAACGACGACGGTTCACATTGAAACCAGGGACCAGCTTCTGATTCTTTCCGCAAACGAGCAGGGAAGGGTCTATTATTCGTATTACGGGCCGAAACAGGACGCTCCGGAAAAACTCCCGCTTCTGGGGGAAGCGTATCCCTGTGCCGGCGGCGACTTCGTCAGGGAACCGGCCCTTCGTGCCGTTCATGCCGACGGGAATACTTCGACGCTTCTCGTGTACCAATCACAAGAAACGAAAAAAATCGACGACAATATCACGGAAACGAAGATTCATTTGAAAGACGCGTATTACCCGTTCTTCGTGACGCTCGTTTACAAAGCTTATTTTCAAGAAAACCTGATCGCGGCAAGTACCGAAATCCGTCACGAGGAAAACGCCCCGGTGACGATTGATCATTACGCCTCACAGGTTTTGCCCTTCAAGGCGGATTCGTATTACATGACGCAATTCCACGGTTCCTGGGCCAATGAAGCCAACATGGTCGAGGAAAAATTGACGCCGGGGATCAAAATTCTCGATTCCAAACGCGGGGTTCGGGCCCATGAAATGCGAAGTCCGTTCTTTTTGTTCTCACCCAATCATGCCGCGGAGGAGAATCAGGGAATGGTTTACGGCTGCACCCTGGCCTGGTCGGGCAGTTTTCAATTCGCGTTTGAAGTGGACGAAAAAAACACGCTTTGTGTGACGATGGGAGCCAACCCTTTCGCTTCGCAATTGACGCTGGAAGCCGGCAAAACCTTGGCGACGCCGGAAATGCTGACCGTTTGCAGCGCCGCGGGAACCGGTCCCATGAGCCGCGATTATCACGCCTGGGGAAGAAAATATGGTGTGCGCGACGGTTCAAACGTTCGCGGCATTTTGCTCAACAACTGGGAAGCCACCTATTTCAACTTCGATCACGACAAACTGGTCAAGCTGTTCCAGGGCGCGAAAGACGCCGGTTTCGAACTTTTTTTGCTGGATGACGGCTGGTTTGCCAACAAGTATCCGAGAAATAACGACAAAGCCGGGCTTGGCGACTGGGAACACAATCGCCAAAAACTCCCTCGCGGCGTCGCCGGGCTTTGCGAAGAGGCGAAACGAATCGGAATCCCGTTCGGAATCTGGGTGGAACCGGAAATGGTGAACCCCAAGAGCGAGCTGTATGAGAATCACCCCGATTGGGTCATCGGCCAGCCGCACCGTCCGCTCGACCTTTTCCGCAACCAGTTGATTCTTGACCTGACCAACCCGGTCGTCAAGGATTTTTCCTATCACGTGACGGCGGACCTGCTCACGCAAAATCCGTACATCGGTTTCATCAAATGGGACGCCAATCGTTATGTTTCCAACGGCGGTTCGTTTTATCTCCCGCCGGAAAAACAGACGGAACTGGTTTGGCGATACCACGAAGCCCTTTACGACAACATGGCCAAAACGGCGGAAGCGTTTCCCGACGTCCGCATGATGCTCTGTTCCGGCGGCGCCGGGCGCATTGATTACAAGGCGCTTTCGTATTTTCACGAGTTTTGGCCCAGCGACAACACGAACCCGATGAAACGCATTTACATTCAATGGGGGTTCTCCCATTTTTTCCCCGCCATGACACAGGCGGCTCACGTGACCAGTTCCGGCGATTCCGGGATCAAGTTCGCGTTTGACGTGGCCATGAGTTGCCGGTTGGGGATGGACATGGACCTGGAACGCATGAGCCGGGACGACTTTGAATTTACGAAAATGGCGATTTCGGAATATAAGCGGATTCGCGACGTCGTGCAATTGGGCGGGTTGTATCGCCTGATTTCGCCTTACGAGAGCCCCCGTTCTTCCCTGATGTATGTCAATGACGACAAAAGCCGTGCGATTCTTTTCGTGTATCAAATGAAGGATGACACGCGGGAAAACAAATCCGTCGCATTGCAGGGACTCGACCCGAACGGGGTTTATTCGGTCAGGGAAATCAACACGAAGGCCCCGATACTGAAAGACTCCGTTTCCATCCGGGGAGAGGCCCTCATGCAAGGCAACATGTCGATTCCGCTCGACAAAAAAGCGACCAGCATGGTGCTGGAATTGACGCGTGAGAAGTAAGGAGCCGTAACAAATAACATGCTCGTTTGCATGGCAGGGCGGTCACCCTGAGACCGCCGCGGAACTCCATTTTTTTGCGTCAATCAGAGCCGCGACGGTTTTTGGGCGGTTATTGCCGGTTCGACCGCACTCGTGGCTCTGACAGCGGCCTGCGAACCGTGATTCACGGTCACGGTTCCTCTTTCGGAGCGTCCTGGTTGTTGCCGGTGATCGTCACGGAGAAGGTCATGCGGCGATTGCTTTTCATCTGCTCGGCGATCCAATCGGCGACGTCTTTGCCATCGACCGTGTTTTCAAGAATTTCGGCAACGTCCTTTTGCACGCTTTCGGGAAGGTCCGAAAACTGCGACACGGACCAGGTCTGGCCGTTCTTCCGGACGGTCAGGGTCGCTTCCCTGTCGCCCTGGGCCGGCTCAATCGCAATCTGCATCATGTTCATTCCGGCGCCGACTCCGCCGAAATTCAGCATCGGCCCGATCGTGCCGGGCGTCGACTCAAAGCGAAATCCGCCCGACTCGGGGAAGTTTTTCATCTGTTCCTCGAACTGCTTTTGAACCTGCTCCAACATGCGGCGCATGTCTTCGGTCATTTCCTTCTGCGGCATACGGTATTGCGAACCGGGTTCCGCGTTTTCAATGATCACGCCCGGCTCGATCGAACGGAACATGTGCTGGCGCGGCGGCATGGCAGGAAGTTTCGCGTTGTCCGGCCGTTTATCGGGGGTGATTTTCAGTTCGATCGGCTTGCCCTTACGGATGGCGGACACGGTGAGTTCGCCGCCTTTCGTTTCGTCGACGATTTTAATGATGTCCGTCGCCGTGGCGACCGGCTTGTCGTTGACCTTAAGAATCACGTCGTACAACTCGACGCCGGCCTTTTCCGCCGGGCTTTCGGGCATGACCCACTCGACGAGAACGCCTTCCTTTTCACCCAGGCCCAGGTGCGAACGCAACGGCGGCGTCACGTCCCCGCATTGAACGCCGATCCAGAAATCGCTGAGTTTCGGCTGGGTCGCGAACCGTTGCAGCGGCGAATCCGCGAGCAAGGTCTTGTCTTTCGAATCGCGTCCGGGAAGCAGTCGCTCCTCTTTCACCAGCGGGGGTTCCGGCTTGATTTGCGTCACCTGTTGACCGGCGTTGTCCGCGGATGCGGCCGGCCGACCGGGCGTGCCGTCATCGGCAAAAACCATTCCCGCAAGGCAAAGCGGGATCGCGGCGACGGCCATGAGTAAAAATTTTCGATATACATGGTGCATTTCTCTACTCCTTTGAAAAACATGTGTGCGATGGATTTAAAAATGGCGATATGCGGAATGATACGAAATTACGTAATACGAAAGTCCGGGCAAAAAGTCCTCGTTCATTACAAAACGTCGAGTTCGGGAGAGTAACTGACGATCACGCGGTCGACCGGGATGACGGCGTGACGGTTTTCGCCCGCCGGGACGACGACATGCTCGCGGTGGATGTTGACTTCGCTCCCGTGACGATGAATGAATTCCATTTCGTGCGGCGAGATCAGCGGCGGCGATTTGAGATAGCGGTCCGCCTCGATGTCCGAAGCCAGGTAGCACGGAACGAGCGCGGCGTCTTGGCCGTCCCCCTGCGGCAGGGACACGTATTCCGTCCGGGGAAGACCGTTTTGGCATTGGATTTTCGGCGTGACGGTCACGAACGGCGAGTCCGCCGCATGGAGAGGAAAGGGATTTCCCTTGTCGGACACTTGCGAAACGAATGTGCCGGGGACGCTATGATGTTCCGCGATCAAGGGCGGCGATGCCTGGCCCTCGAACGGACCGGTCAAGGTCGTGAACGATTCGGAATTTTGCGGACTTCCTCTTTGGATGACGGAAAACAAGAGTCCGCCGAGAACAAAAGCCGTCAGCGATGCGACGAGCGTTATCGGGAAACGGCGCCGTCGGCGAAGCATGGAAGGAGGCTGTCCGGAACATTCCGGTGACGCTTCCCCCTGGGGATAGGCGCGCGATTCAGGTGTCCTCGACGTTGCCGGCGTCGACGCGGACGTTCCCGATTGCATGGCTCGACCGCGGAACTTCCGCAGGGATTGCGAAAACATCTGCGATTCCAGGAACGCGAGAGCGCAATCTTTCCAGCCGCCGGGCGCGGCATCAAGATTTTTCAACAGCGTTTTGCGGTCCCGTTCGTCCAGTTCGCCATCGAGAAGCAGATCAATTTGTTCCCGGATGTGTCTCGTCTCGCCGCGATTTTCCGGCTCGAACGTTTCTTCGTCCCGGGGCTCGTAATCAGTCGTCATAAACCATATCCATAATTCAGGTGAAAGTTCAGCGTCGTAAACCCGGTTATATAACCAAGGTTTCAAAAGGGCGATGCGAAATCATTGTTGCCGTCGTCCCTTGGCGTGTTGTCGGTCAAAGCGTCACGCAGTCGCTGTCGCGCCCGATGCAGTCGGGCCTGGACGGCCGAAACCGTCAGCCCGAGATTCTCGGCCATTTCGCGATAGCTCCATTCGTGCACGTACTTCAGCAGCAGGATTTCGCGATCCTGCTCGCCGAGGGCGTCAAGCGCCAAATGCACCTGCTCGTGCCGCTCATCGGCCAACAGGAGTTCCAGCGGATCCTGCTCGGAACGATCGCGCGCCACGGGCATGACCCGTTCGACGTAGCGATCGACCAGTTTGCGGCGCCGCCCCATCGTGCGACGATACAAAAGCGACTGACGCACGGCCAGTTGATACAGCCACGGCGTCAGACGCGAAGCATCGTGAAGCGGAGCCTGCTGCTTGATCGCCGCAAGGGACACTTCCTGCCATACCTCGTCAACGGCCGCCGCTTCGCCGACCCTGGCGCAAATTACTGTCTTGAGCCAGTGTTCGTGCTCACGGAGGGCCGCTTCCCAGTCAATATTGTCAGGCAACAAGGCCGCATCAGCCCCGATTGCTTGTTTTGAATCCAGCATAAAACCGCTTGACCATCGGACGCCTTGTCGGTCTTCGACGGGGCCGGCCAACGATCAACCTTTCTTTATGTGCGACTTTCTCGCTATGTTAATTTCGTTGCCGTGACATACGTCCGTGTTGCGGTTGGCAAGTGAGACGGGCAAAATTTTTCCGCTCCGTGCCACGCATGGTAATCCGGCAACATCCTGTCGTTCAATATTACGTTCCTTATATGTTTTTGAGCGAAAATTTCCTCTTTTCGTCAAGCTTACCGATTATTTTATATCAATAACACAATAGTAAAATGCTCGTGTCAACCAAAGATCGGGGTTTTATGCAATGATAACATAATTCGAATCAACTTTTTAATGATGGTGCATATTTTTCGCGTCAAATATTACACGGAATGGATCAATGCAAGTGTTGACAACAATGAGGGGGACTTATAGTATATAAGTTAAGTAACAAATGTAGTAAATTTAACATTTTTAGCAAAAAAAGAGAGAGAATTACGCATCTGAATCCTATAATTACGCGTTCATGGTTTAACACAACATGAAATAAATCAGTAAGTTAGTTAGATTTTATTATGTCAGGGGCAGCCTTATGGCAAATACGAAGCCGTTTATCAATTTTGTGCGTTTAGGACTGTATGCGGCGATTTTGTCGACCGTAATTACTTGCCCGACGATCGCGGCGCAGGATATCTGGCTCATTGACACGCATCAGGTCCCTTGGAGTTCCGCATCAGAAGCGGGGTTTACAAGGACGATATATTATCAGCTTGTTGGAAACCAATGGATTCGCTCAAATGCCGAGACGTTTTATGAAACGCAAGTTCATGATATTCCGGTTGTTATGTTTTCGCCTGGGTACACTTCGACTACCACGGACACGGTCGAAGTCGGCATGACGCTCACGCGGTTGTACAAGCCGGGGCAGAATTGCCGCACGGTGTTCTGGAATTGGCCGGCGGAAAAGGTTCGCTGTCGACTCGGCCGTGACATCCGCGAAAAAATCCCCGTCACGGCTGCCAGCGGACAATACATGGCGATGTTTCTCCAGCGATTAAAGCCAGATAGCAAAGTCTGCATGATCGGTTTCAGTTTCGGAAATCGAATCATTTGCGACGCCGTCGAAAATATGGGCGACAACCGCCCCGAGGGAATGCGGATTCACCTCGTTTTGACGGCCGCCGCAACGGACCGCAACGGATTGGCGACCGGTTCGCGAAACGGGAACGTCCCCCGGCTGGCGGAAAAAATTCTCATTTTGTACAATCCCGCCGACCGTGCATTGAAATTTTACCCCTTGCTGTATGGCGACGGATCGCGGCCCGAGGCCCTGGGGCGTTTCGGCCCGCCGATGGCTCGAATCGCGCCGGAATATCGTGACCGCATAGAAGCCGTCAACGTCAATCCTTACGTCGGCAAATACCACCGCACGGTGTACCACCTGCAATCCCCGGTTTTTCGCCAACGGATGAACGACTACCTCTTCTTTGACGAGAAGTAGAATTTTTTACAGGAAAATGGTTACAGCGGAATCGTGTTTAAAATGATTTTTGTGCGCATATAACATGCGTTTTGCGATTTTCACCACGGCGCGGCGTGTTTCGGCAACATGATCTTATTGAGCTGCGCCGGATGAAAACGGGGAAATAACCGGCATGTTGCGAATTTTCGCGGGACGCTTGTTTTTTCCCTTGATTCCGCAACAGCTTCGGTTATGATCTAAGTGTCGGATTTTGCCCGGATTGCCTCATTTCCGTGCGACAAGCCGCACTATTGCGTTTCCTGATTCCCGCCATAAGCCGCGTTCATCTTTTCGAGCAAGCTGCACGATCATTATGCCCGCCAAAAACGCCAAAGACAAAGACCTGTTTCAAGAATCAACGATGTCGTTCAGCCAGCATCTCGACGAGCTGCGCAAATGCCTGATTCGGGCGATCACGTTTCTGGCGGTCGGAGTCTGCTTCGGTTTTCTCCTGGGAACGCCGGCGGTGAGTTTCATCAAGCAGCCGCTGGAAAAATCGTTGCAGCATTTCGTTTCCGAGCAGTCGCAGCGAAAGTTGGAAGCGGAAATCAAAGGATTACAGAGAGACGGTCAGGCGGACAATCTCATCGCTTACATTAACCAAGGCTACGTTCCGAATGAATTTTACCTGACGCCCGGCGACGCCAGGCGAATTCTGCACGCCGCTACCGGCAAGCCATTGGTCGAAACGCTTCACGCCGAAGGCAAGGCCAGCGTTTACGACGTCGACAATTTCAATGAAGCCAAAGGGGAAGGGCAAAAGCCGACCCGCTTTTTCCTCATGTCAGATGTCAAGGAAGACCGCCGCACGAAGATCAAGTCGCTCAGTTCGCAGGAAACCTTCACGATCTGGATCAAAGCCTCGTTCGTCGTCGGACTGCTGGTTTCGAGCCCCTTCGTGTTTTGGAGCATCTGGAATTTCATCGGCGCCGGGCTGTACCCGCACGAGCGGCGTTACGTTTACATTTTCCTGCCGATCAGCCTGATCCTTTTCATCGCCGGGATGCTGCTCGCGTTTTTCGTCGTGTTCCAATTCGTGCTCGATTTCCTGTTCTTCTTCAACCGCATGTTGAACATTGAACCGGACCCGCGAATCAGCGAATGGCTCAACTTTGCGCTCATGCTGCCGGTCGGATTCGGCATCAGTTTCCAGTTGCCGCTGGTCATGTTCTTCCTCGAACGCATCGGCGTGTTCTCGATCAAGACCTATCTCAGCAAGTGGCGCATCTCCGCCTTCGCGATCGTCATCATTTCGGCCATGCTCACGCCCGGCGACCCCTACAGCATGTTGCTCATGTCCGTCCCGCTGATCATTTTGTATTTCGGCGGCGTCCTCATGTGCAAGCTGTTCCCGCGCAGCAAGAGCATTTTCGATTTCGACGAACAGGACATCGTTCCGGTGGATTGAGATCGCCGTCGCAATCAGTTTCATGCCGGTTTCTTTTCGTCGTGCGCCGTATTATAATGGTACGCATATTGTGTCGGCGGAATTGATGCCGTGTTGAAATGAAACACATTTGATTAGCGAAAGGAGATTTCACATGACGAATTTGATGCGACGGGATTTCTTGAAAGCCGGTGCGTTGGCAGGGACGATGGCGGCGTTGAGCCCCGCGGCGTTTCTCCGGGACGCTTCGGCCGCGTTGCCGTCAAACAAAAAAATCCGCATCGCCGTCGTCGGCGGCGGATTCGGGCTGTGCTATTTCTGGCACCTGCATCCGAACGCGGTCGTTACGGCCGTCACCGATCTGCGTGAGGATCGTCAAAAGCTGCTGCGAGATTATTACCGCTGCGACGCCGTGTTTCCTTCGCTGGAAAACATGCTCGCGACGGCCCCGGACACGTTCGATGCCGTCGCCATTTTCACTCCGGCACCTGACCACGTGCGGCACGCGAAGATGTGCCTCGAAAAGGGAAAGCACGCCATTTCCGCGGTTCCGGTGGCCATGTCGCTTGAGGATTGTGAGGCCCTTCGCGACGCGGTCGAGAAATCCGGCAAACATTACATGATGGCCGAAACGAGTTATTACCGGCCTTCGTGCATCGCGGCGCGGCAGTTTGTGCAGGAAGACCGGTTCGGCACGATCTTCATGACCGAAGCCGAATATCACCATCCGCGTTCGCCCAACGCGCCGAAACGCGACAAACGACCCGACGCCTGGCGCTGGGGGCTTCCGCCCATGCTGTACCCGACGCACTGCACCGCGTTCCTCGTCGGCGTGACGCGCGAACGACTGGTCAGCGTTTCCTGCGTCGGTTACGACAACGGCGACCCGGCCCTGAAAGGCAACCCTTACGATGACAACCCCTTCATGTCCGAAACGGCGTTTTTCAAAACGAGCGGCGGCAACGCGATGCGGGTCGGCATCTATTGGGCCGGCTCGCTTTCCTTCTGCGAACGGGCGCAGTGGCTCGGCGAAAAAATGAGCTTTTACGACATCAATCCGGGACTCAGCGGTTACAAGACACGCGTTTCAAAAATCGACAAGACGGGCGATGCGGACGGCTGTTTCATTTACGGCAATTCGACCACCGACGATTGGGAAAAGCCCGACTTCAACAAGACCGTCCCTCAAACGCTGGCCGAAGGGTTCGGCAAATATCACGACGGGGCCGAAGTTTTTCTCACGCACGAATTCGTTTCCGCGCTGGTCGAAGACCGTTCGCCGGCCGTTGACGTTTACGAAGCCCTCGCCATGACCGCGCCGGGCATTGTCGCGCATCAGTCGTCATTGCAAGGCGGCAAACAACTGGCGGTGCCTTCGTTCGACCGGAAATGAAATCTTGTGACGGCGGGACGATTGTGGTATACTGGTGGTTTTTACCGCTTATACTGCAAGGAACCGTTCATGACCATTCCGTCCGTCACCGGCGAACACCTGCTCGCGTGTCGCTGCATCCTGTTTGATTTCGACGGCACTCTGTGCGATTCGATGTTCGACATCAAACAGGCCTTTTACGACGCCGCCGTCGCCTGCGGTTACGACCCGGCGACGCTCAACGAAATTCCCGTCGGGCCGCCGCTCGCCGCGTCGCTTCGTGCCGGGCTCGGACGCGATGTCGAGCGGGAGGAACTCGAAACGCTGGTGGCCAAATACCGCGAATGCTACAACGCCAGCGATTTCACCGGTTCGCCGTTTTACCCCGGGGCGATCGAACTGATCGAACGCCTGCGTGCGTCCGGCGTCCGCATCGCCCTGGCCACGAACAAAAGCGAACGGGCCACGCTCCGCATTCTCGCGCTCAAGGAGGTCGTGCCGCTGTTCGACCGCATTCTCTGTCACGACAGCGGCGGCGAGTTCTGGAGCAAGGAACGCATGATCCGCACCGTGCTCGACGAAACCGAAACCGCCGAAACCGACGCCCTCTTTTTCGGCGACGCGACGACGGACATCGCCGCCGGGCGCAATGTCGGCGTACCGACCGTGGCGGCTTTGTACGGTTATGGCATCGCCGAAGAACTGCACGCCGCCGAGCCGGATTTCGTCTGCCCGAACCTTGCAGAACTGCTCTATTCGCTCATCACGGCGGGGTAGTGCTATGGAAACATTAGAAATAGGGATCAAGGTAGGGCGGTCACGCCGTGACCGCCGCCGAGTTGCGAAAACGTCATCCCAGTTTTAAATGTTTCCAAAGCAGTAGTGCGTATTCGTTTTGTGTGCAAAGGACAATCGACGCGCTGAGTTATTCGTCGACGGTCGTGTATTTGATGCGCGTGATGCCGGCGGCGTTGCCGACGTCGATGGCCGAAACCACCGTTTCGTGTTTGGCCGTGTTGCTGGCGATGATCAGCAGGTTGAGAGGGACGCCGAGACTGCCGCTGCCGGCGTCACGGATTTCGCGGAGAATCGACAGCAATTCCTGCCGGGAAAAAGTTTCGCGGTCATCGACATGGTAGGCGTTGTCCCCGTCAATGCGAACGACGACGAAATCGTCACGGTTGTCAATGTCTTCGATGGTCCGGTTCTGCGCCGCATCATCTTTTTGATCCGCATGAGGGAATTCCAGCGATTTTTGCATCGCGAACGAAGCGGTCACCATGAAAAATATCAGCAGCAGAAAGGTCACGTCAACCATCGGCGTCATGTCCATTTCCGGCGGCTGCCGGACTCGATGCTTGTCGAATAACGATTCCTGGTGCTTCATGGCGATGTTTCCGCATAAAAATACGAGACAATTTTCATATATGAGAATGAAAAGTTTATTTTTCCGTACCACGTTTCATTGTATATCACGACGATGCAATTCGCAACAGTTGGATCGATTGACATTTTCGGAAAAATTTGCATTTTTCGCGTCACCTGCTGGATCGACGGCGGTCGATTTTCCGATAAAAAACGATACGTTGCCGGACGCCTGATCCCGCGAATTTTCTGGCAATGCGTACAGTATTTGTTTTTGTCGAATCTCTTATAGGAAAAAGTGTTGTGTCGTCACAGGATTTCAAGGATTGGGAATCTTCCGGGCAAATCGACCCCTTGATGCTTCGGCTGCTGCAAAAAAAATATGAAGCCGTGAGGCGGGGCGAAAGCGAGCCGGCTATCAAACAGCGGAAACTGGGTGCTTTGTACGCGGCCTTTATCGGCGTCGGTGCCATGGTCATGGTCATGCTTTTGGGCGTGATTCGCGGTACGGATGTCGACCAGATCCTGCTCAACAGCTGCCGCAGTCTTTTGGTGTTTTGCATCATTGGTTTCATTGCCGGCAAGATTGCGGAAATGTGTGTGCATCAGTCGGCCAAGTCAATGATATATGAGATGTTACGACGATCGGAGAATTCAGCTTCACCGGCATCGGGTGATTCGAAAATAGAATAACATAACACTTTAGACAGAATTAAGCACAAAAGTCATTGTGTCCTCGCGCAGGAAAAATGTCAAAACATCTCTTTCCCCGAACGGACAAAATTGTTATCGTTCCCCTTCTTGAGGATGAGAAGCCGAGGGCAAAGGTAACACAAGAGAGCGATGCGGATACATCGCCGCAACAGCTTGACACGGAGTAACTTATGACCGTTACGACAACGGCGTCAACAGAAGTCGAACAATTATGGGTCCGTTTCAAAAAAGACGTGTCCAATATCGAACTGCGTAACCGTTTGGTGGAGCAGTACATGCCGCTTGTACGCAATCGCGGTGAGCGAATTTGGTCGCGTTTGCCCGAGGGCGTCGATCTGGACGATTTGATTTCTGCCGGCACCTTCGGTCTGATGGACGCGATCAACGCTTTTGATTTGGAACGCGGCGTCCGCTTTGAAACCTTCTGCATCCCGCGAATTCAAGGCGCCATGCTCGACGAATTGCGTTCGATGGACTGGGTCCCGCGTCTCGTTCGCTCAAAGGCCAGCAAGATCAACGAAGCGTACAAAATTCTGGAATGCAAACTCGCCCGCAAGCCAAGTGACGACGAAATGGCCGATCATTTGCAGGTTTCCGTTCCGGAATTCGAGAAAATGTTGACCGAAACGCACGGTGTCAACCTGACGAGTCTCGACAAAAAATGGTTTGAAACCGATAGTTATAAAGACGTTAGGGAAATCGACATCCTCGCGGACAAACGCAGCGAAGACCCGACCGAACGTTTGCGAAAGGCGGAAATGGTTCGGGCTTTCACCCGGGGCCTGACGAAAAACGAACGGCTGATCATCATCCTGTATTATTTCGAGGAAATGACGATGAAGGAAATCGGCCTGACGCTCGACCTGTCGGAAAGTCGTGTCAGCCAAATGCATAGCACGATCGTCGATCGGATGCGCAAATTGCTGCATCATCGCAAAGGTGAATTCTGAATTTTTTTCCCAAGCGGCAAATTGCGCCGGGCTATATTCCTGCAATATTGGTACATTTAGCCCGATTTCTTATTCGGGTGGTCTTGTCGCGATCCGCAAAGGTGTTTAAGATATACCGTTCCGTATTGTCTGTCATTAGCGGAACAAGCGGCTTTCGTTCTGCCCAACCCCAAGCGTCAACGCCGGATGATTTCGGTGGAATGGAATTCGATCACCCCGCGCTGACGCTTGGACTGGCGAAGATTATTTCGATACTCTGACAATCAAATGATATAGAAAATAGCAGGTTCCCGATGACCCATTTTATCAATAACGCGTTTCTCCTGTTTGCCGAAGCGGCACCGGAAGTTCCCGCCCCCGGCAAGGACGGCGGTGGCACCGGGTTCAATCCCATGTTCATGATACTCATGTTCGGCGCCGTGATCGTCATGTTTTTCGTCATGTCGCTGCCGCAAAAGCGCGAGCGAAAACGTTGGAGCGACATGGTCGAGGCCCTCAAAAAGAACGACCGCGTCCTCATGAGTTGCGGAATCATCGGCAAGGTACACGCCGTACACAAGGAAAAAAATGAAATCGTCGTCAAGGTCGATGACGACGGCAACACGAAGATGACCTTTTCCTTGGCCGCGGTCGCGCGGATACTCGACCAGTCGAAGGACGCCGCGGAAGACAAATAGTTCATTCACAATGGACTCGCAGACAAGTTACCTGATCAAGGTAGGGCTCGCTCGCCGAGCGAGCCGCATATACGGCGGTCTCGGCGAGACCGCCCTACCTTTGTTGGCGCATAGTTAATTTTTACATGGACATCAAAACAACATAATTTCAACAAGTTCAACCATGCCCGGCCAATCGGCGGGGGATCACCGTTCGGTGTCGCCGGGGAGATTTAGGATTGTTTTCTCATGAAGTGGAGTAGTCTGTTTTCCCGCAAGCGTGCCGCGAATGACGGAGCGGTTTCCGTGGATTCCAAAACCGGGTTTCGTTTCATGCCCTACACCCTGGTGATCGCCTTGGCGCTGCTGGCGTTCAGCGTTTCCCGGCAACCGATGGCCCAGGATGGCGAAGCGACGCCCGAACAGCCCGCGGCCGCCGCGACGGATGACGCCGCGACGCCCCCGGCTCCCGCCCCCGCTTTGAGCGCCCCGGTGCCGCAGGCCGAACCCGCGCAGGAAACTGCGACGGCATCCGCACCGGAACAGGCTCCCCCCGCACAACCGACGGAACAGGTTACGGAAAACGCCGTTCCGGAAGCGCCCGCGTTCCAGACGCCGGGAGAAGACGCATCGACGGATGCCGCTGCTCCACAGCCCGGTGAGAATGCTCCCATGCCCACGTTTACCACGCCGGAAGGCGTCGTGGTCACTCCCGAAACCATGAACGAGGCGGACGCCATCCTGCGGGGGCTGCAAGGTTCGCAAACGCCAGGCGTTGACGTCGAAGCCGATCCCATTACGACGGAACAAACCGACGAACAGCCGGAAGAAGCCCCCGTCGACTGGGTTGGCATCATCATTTCCATCGGCATTTTCGTTCTCGTGGTCGCCGTTTGCGGATTTTTGGCCAACGCGGCGGCCAAGGCCTGGCGCATGCCGGAACACGCGTTCAAGTTTTTCATCGTGCTGTTCACGACCCTCGGGGCCATCGTGGCGACCTGCCTGAGTTGGGACCGCCTCACGCTCGGCATCGACCTGAGCGGCGGCGTCGTGCTCGTCTACGACGTCAAGGCCCACACCGATTCGGACAAACCGAGCGACGCGATCGTCTCGCAGCAGGATTTCGACGACCTGGTCAAATCGGTCAACAACCGGATCAACCCGGCCAACATCAAGGAAATCGAAGTCCGGCGCTACGGCACCAGCCAACTCAAGATCGTCATTCCGCACGCGGACTCCGCCGAGGTGAACCGCATCGTTAAAATGATCAGCGAAGCGGGCACGCTCGAATTCCGCATCCTCGCTTCGCGCAGCATCCAGCGGGACACACCGATCATCCGCATGGCCGAAGCGCAGGAAGGCATGACCAACATCTACGACAGCGGCGAGCTCGTCGCGAAATGGGTCCCGATCAATAAGAACGAACAGGGCCAACTGATCAATAATCCGTCGAACGTCGTCCGCAAAACCGGTGACGTTTACGAACTTCTCGTCCTGAAGGACATGTATGACGTCCGCGGCGAATACTTGCGGAACATCCACCAGGGCATGTTTCCGGACCGGCAGGGAATTCCGAAGCCGGGCGTCGCCTTTTCACTCAACGCGGCAGGTTCGACCCTGTTCACGAAATTGACCTCGGATCCGGAAATCGGCGCTTTGGGAGAGAACAGCCAGGTCTCGCGGCACCTCGGCATCATCCTGAGCGGTGAACTGTATTCGGCTCCGACCTTGGAAAGTCCCATTACCGGGGGCGGATGCAACATTACGTTCAATACGCGGCCCGGCGACAAAAACAACGAACAGCTCAACAACGACATCAAGGACCTGTTGCAGGTCATGCGGGCCGGTGCCCTCCCGGCGGACATCAGCAAGGAGCCGATCAGCCGCAACGAAATGGGCCCCACGCTCGGCGACGCGACGATCCGCAACGCCCAGATTTCCGCTTTCATCAGCATCGCGGGCATCTTCCTGTTCATGATCGTTTACTATCGCGCCTGCGGCGTTCTCGCCTGCCTCTCGGTGGCGATGAACTTTTTCCTCATCATGACGGTGATGCTCTCCATCCGGGCCGCGTTCACCCTGGCCGGGCTGGCGGGGCTCGTCCTGACACTCGGCATGTCGGTCGACGCGAACATCCTCATCTTCGAGCGTCTCCGCGAGGAGCTCGGCGCGGGCTCGACCCTGCGGCACGCGATCCGCAACGCCTTCGCCCGAGCGTCCTCGGCGATCATCGACTCGAACATCACGACGCTCATCGTGGCCATCATCCTCTACACGGTCGGGACGGAACAGACCCGCGGCTTCGCGGTCACGCTGTTCCTCGGCGTCGTCTTCACCCTGTACACGGCCGTTTTCTGCTCGCACGTCGTCTTCGAGGTCCTCGAACGCCGCGGTTGGCTCAAGCACGTCACCATGCTCCGGCTGGTCAGCAGTCCGAATTTCAATTTCATGGCCATTCGGAAACCCGCCGTGACCGTCATTGCAGTGTTGTGCGTGGTGAGCCTCGTGCTGGCCCTCGCCCGCGGCAAGACGATGTACGACATCGACTTCGTCGGCGGCGTCTCGGTCGACCTCGCATTCAAAAAGGATGCCACAGTCACGATCCCCGAGATTGAAAGCAAACTC
>JAVBQX010000342.1:0-12461 GCA_031548645.1 Thermoguttaceae bacterium | reverse complement strand
CCGCAAATCGTGCAGACGATTTCGACGCTGCCCGAGGGCCGGTCGGCGGAAAACAACTTCCCCGCCGAAATCTCCCCGCACCCGAACGGGCGGTTCCTTTACGCATCGAACCGCGGCGACGATTCGATCGCGCTGTTCCTGTTCGACGAGGCGTCGCGGCGGCTCGCGTTCGTCGAAACCTTCCCCTGCGGCGGCAAAGGGCCGCGTTCCTTCGCCCTGTCCCCCGACGGCCAATGGCTGATCGTCGCGGCCATGCAGTCCGACCTGGTCACGACCTTCCGCGTCAACCCGGACGACGGCCGCCTGACCCCGACCGGCCACACGATCCCCGTCAAACAACCCGCCTGCGTGTTGCCGGTCGGGATGTGAAGGGTGGGATTGTGATTTCTCGCAGAGACGCAGAGGGCGCGGAGAAAACGCACGTGTGTCGTAGCATTATATGAGATGCTGGACACGAAAAGAAATTCCTTCTTCCTCAAAAACTCGGTTCACTCTCTGGCGTGCTTCCTGCCACTCCTGATCACTGAAATTCGCGCAAGAAATTTTATCATTCAACGTTGCAGCATTTATTTTTCCCGCGATTCGTCCTCTGTTATTCATTTCATTGCCGACATATTCGGGGATGATAGCGTCAGCGGCCCAATAAAGCCGCTCTTCATGGTAAAACCATGACGGAAAATCATAAATATCCTGGTGCCCGTGTGCCATAAGCCATTCATGGGATTCTTCATTTGTCCAACCAAGCATTGCTCTGTGGAAGGCATAAATTTCTCTGAACGCGTCCTCAATTGCTTCCTTGGCCAATCTCTCTTTCTCGATAACAAAAAAATCCTTGTCCACCTTGATACTCTCAAGAAATGGAATGCACTCGGAAATTGAAATGCCTTTGGAATTTTTCACCGAAACAAAAATGAAAAAATCTGGATCGTGAACTGCCATATACACACAGATTTCTTCCAAAACCTGATTGCTTTTACCTTGGTATTCGCAAAACAGTGCTTCCATGTTGTTAATGCAAATCATTTTTTCTTGTGAGATGAAATATATATCTGCATCCCTTGCTATGAAATGTTCAAACATTTCTTTAGAAAAATCGGCGACAATTGAAACGCCATCACCAGAGTCTTGATCTTTATCTTTAAAATTCCATAAATCAGGATATTGATTTACAATTAGCTCATATTTCTCCCAAATATTGCATTGAAGAATCCTATCTTGATATTCTTTCATCTTACATTCACCAAATATTTCATAGTGACCGCTCCATGACTGTCGCGGCTCTGGTTCTTGTCCCTCGCTTACGCTTCGGGCTCTGATTGCGAATTGCGATGATTTCAACCGGTCCGGGGATTGCGATGCGCTTCATCCCCGGCTCTTTGCGACGTTATTGCGTCGGGCAAGCCCGACGGCTAAGAATTAACTCCACATTCCAAACTCCACACTCATATCACCCCGCGTTTACGCTTGGGGCTGGTGCATACGGTCGCCCATCATTCGCATTTCGTCTTCGGTCAGTTGGATGCCGCCGCCGGGGGCGTTTTCGGCCACTTGCTTCTCGTTCCGGGCGCCGCACAGGACGTGCATCTTTTCGTATTGACCCGCGGTCCAGGCGATGACGAGCTGGCCCGGCGTCGCGCCGTGTTTCGAGGCGATCGGGCTGAATTCGTTCAAGATCGCGTTGACCCGGCGGATGTTCTCCGGCGAAAAACGCGGATTGCCCCGCCGCAGGTCCCCCTCGTTGAAGTGCCGTTCCGGCGACAGGTGACCGGTCAGCAGGCCGTTGGCCATCGGCGAATAGGCGAGCAGCGAAACGTCGTTTTCCCGGCACAGGGCGAGCAATCCATTCTTCTCGATATCGCGGTCGATCATGCTGTACTGTTGCTGCGCGACGTCGACCGGTCCGACGGCCAGGTATTGCCGCAACTGGTCGACCGTGACGTTCGAGACGCCGATGGCCCGGATTTTGCCTTCTTTTTTCAGGTCGAGCAGCGTTTCCATCGTCGCCGCAATGGGCGTCGTACCGTCCTGCCAGTGCGTCTGCAACAGGTCGAGGTAATCGGTCTTCATGCGCGAAAGCGACTGCTCGACCTCCCAGCGGATCGAATCCGGCTTCAGGTATTTGTAAATCCGCGTCGCCGAACGGTCGCCGGTCGCCCCCTTGGCGTCGCCGTAAAAATGCAGAACGCCCTGCCCGGCGGGCCAGTCCGTATCGCTCCAGCGCAGCCCGCACTTGGTCGCCAGCACGACCCGGTCTCGTTTCCCGGCGATGGCCTTTCCGACGATTTCCTCCGAACGCCCGTAGCCGTACATCGGCGCGGTGTCGACCAGGTTGATCCCGTGATCCAGCGCCGCGTCGATCGCCCGGATCGCGTCCTTTTCCTCCGCCCCGCCCCACATCCAGCCGCCGATGGCCCAGGCGCCGAATCCGATGACCGAGGTGTTGATGTCCGTCGTGCCCAGTTTGCGATAGTGCATGCGTATGTCCTTTTTGTTGTGTGTGCCAAGGTAGAGCGGTCACGCCGTGACCGCCGCCGAATCGCTATTCATTATACCTTAAAACCGCATCGCGAACAACGAACGGAAAAATCTTCCGTAAGGCAAGACATCACAATATGCTTTGTGCAGTAACACAGAGCCGGAAGCGTCAGCGCCCGGTCACTCATGTCCCGTCGCTTACGCTCCGGGCTCTGTGTTGACGTCGGTGCAACCGGTCACTCGCTTTCCTCTTCTTCGGCCTTGGTCAAATGCAAATCAAGTTCATAATCCCCTTCGTCGCCGGTGAGGGTGAACTCTTTCGAGACATATCCTTCCGCTCCGTACAAACTGGCGTTGATGCGATAATCGCGTTTCACGGCGGGGAGAATGTACTCGTATTTCCCGTCCGGCACGTCTGACCCGTAATTACCCGTCTGGCGAATGACGAAACTTTCGCCGCTGCCGCAGGTTTCGCAATCCTTGTCGTCATGTTCGCAGACGACCGGGTTCGGGTCCATTTCGTAAATGAAAATCTGGTGTTCCTTGTCCGCCGGTTTTCCGTCGAGTCCGTACACCGTCCCGTGCAGGCGGACGCCTTTTTCGAGGACGAAATCCAGCGTCTTTTCGACGCTTCCGTCGCCCACATCAAAGGCGAACACCCCCGGTGTGGCCCCGAATTTGCTGTCGTCCACGGCCAGGTCGAATTTGTCATTCGCGTTTTCACGAAGTTCAAACTCGCCGTTCGCGTCGGTGAAACGAATCCCATGTCCACACGCGGCATACCTGCCCCGGGTGATCCGCGCCCACGGAACCGGCGTCCCGTCGGGCAGTTTGACCGTGCCCTTCACCTGGGCCTGCTTCGGCAGGACGAACGTCGGCATTTCCTGCCCTTCGGGAAACTCCTCCATCCGCTTGTCGTCACCGCCGTAATATACCCGTGTTCCGTCATCCCGCAGCACACCTTCCGTCGGACCGTAAGCCGTGTAACGCGTATGATCCACGGCCCATTCCGGGAGACAATGCAGCGTCGCGATGCCTTTTACATCGGTGTAGGAATCAAAAAACGCAGGGGCACGAGCCGTATTGAAACTGTCTCTTTCCCCTTCTTTAGTAATCAGCCACGCCCCGACTTTCACGTGGGAAAGCGGCTCATTTTCTTCGTTGACCACCTTGAGTTCGACCGACTTGAGCGATGCAAGCGTCAGTTGAAACGGTCCGTCACTGATTTTTTCGGGAGGAGTTATTCCATGAGATGAATCCGTTTCCTCCGTGCAGAGATAATCGAATCCGACATCCTTCTTGAAGGCATAAACCTGTTGTAAGCGGGTGTCCGCATCCATGGGAAATGAAAACCGAAATTTCCCCTCCGCATCGGTCAACACCGGATTGGAACGCGTCGTTTGATCGGCCCCGGCCACGGTCGCCCCTTCGATGGGCTTGCCTTCCTGGTCGACCACCTTCCCGGTGATGACGCGGCCCGGACGCAGAATGATGGTCGTTTCCGGGATTTCCAGCGAACCTTCCTGCAAATGCAATCGTCCGTTTCTTTCCTGCGTCAGGTCTTCCGAGACGGCGTAAAACCATCCCCAGGGATTGACGTGCTTCGATTCGATTTCCACGGCAAAGCGACCGTCTTCATCCGATATCGCCGTTTTGTCATGGGGGGTATAGCCAAACCAGAAGTAACGCACGCTGGCCCCCGACACGGGTCGGCCGTCTTCATCGACGACCCGGCCGCGAAGCGTGACCGTCGTCGGTTCCGCCGGAGTTTCCGATGATGATTTCACCGGCGCTGCGGGAGATTCCACCGCGGCCTCGTCCGCGGCCGTTGCCACCACGGTTTCCGGTGTTGTCTCCGGTAAATTATTTGGCGACGCTTCGGGCACGGATTTCGCGTCGGTCAATCCGGTGACGGCCATCGTGAGGATCAGCAGCAGACCGAACAGCACCTGTCGCCGGGTTTGTGTCCTGTAATTGAGTATCATGTGTATCCGCCTTTCCAAAAATTTGTCGTAACTTTGAACCCCGAGCAGCGTCGGCGACGGGGGCGCGACGGCGCATTGCCGCACGACCTCCAGAATCGCGCCGCCGTAAACCGGGGCCGCCTTGAAACCCGTATGCCGGACGACCGCCTCGTCGACGGCCAGTTCCCGCTCGTCGCGAAGCCGGGCCGCGGCCAGCCAGGCCAGCGGATTCGGCCAGTGCAAAACCCGCATAAGCTGCGCGAGCCACAGCGTCAGGGGATCGAGCCGTTTGTGGTGCATCAGTTCGTGCATCAGCACGAGCCGCAATTCGCCGGGCCGAAATTGCCGGACGAGATTCCGCGAAATGACGACGACCGGCCGCACGATCCCGCACGACGCCGCGCCGAGCGTCTCGTCGGTCAGGTAAACCCGCACCCGGCGACGCAGCCCGACCCGCCGGCGGCAGTCTTCGACCAGCGTTTCCAGTTCCGGCAGGTCGACCGGCCGCCAGTTTTTCCGGCGACGCCGCAGTTTGCGCTCGCTTGCGATCAGCCGCCACGCAAAAAAGACCGACCCCGCCAGCCAGACCGCCGCGACGCATCGCCCCAAACCTCCGGCAAAACCATGCGCCGCGATTTCGCCGCCTATTTTGCTATCCGACACCTCGCCGTTTGCAAAACGCGGGGCATCATCGCCCGTCGGTTCGGATGTAAAGGCCGGCGCATCGTCAAAGGCTTCGCCATTCGCGCCGCGAGACACGGAACCGGGTGCGTCGCGAAAAGCGTTGCCCCGTTGCCACGGCGAACCGAAGGCCGAATGCCGACCGGTCCCGAATTCCCCGCGCAACGATCCAGACGCGAAATCCGCATGTCGCAAATCTCCCGGCGCGTCCGAAACCGCCGTAACATCCGGGTCTATTGCCGAATCCATCGCCGGGCCGTTTGGAGAACCGGACAGCGCCCGCTGCGCGAAGCGATACACGCTCCAATGACTCGGCGGCGTCAACGGCAGCAGGAATCGCGTGAGCACGAGCGCCCAGATCACGAAACGCCAACGCGCCGCCAACCGCTTGCCGAACAGGAGCGTCACGCCCAGCGCGAGCAGCGCCAGGATCGCCCCCTGCCACGACGCCCGGACGAAATTGTCCGTCACGATTAATATTGTGCCGTCAGTCATCGTTCGGCCCCCGCTTTCGGTTTTCCTCCTGCACGAGCGATTGCAGGTTTTCGAGCGTTTTCCGGCTGACCATCCCCTCGCGGACGAAATGCACGAGCAGCTCATCCGCATTGCCGTTGAACACGCGGTTGACGAACGATTCGCCCTCTTCCCGGATTGATTCCTCGCGCGAAACAAGCGGCCAATACACGTAATAATTCTTGACCGGCTCGGCCCGCAGAACGCCCTTTTGCACCAGCCGGGCCAAAAGCGTCCGCACCGTCTGGTGATTCCAGCCCGTCTCGGGCAGCATGACGTCGATCACCTCCGCCGCGGTCGCCGAACCCCGCGCCCAAATCACCTCCATGATCCGCCACTGTGTTTCCGTGATTCCATACTTGGCCATGTTTTCCCCCGTACAAAAATTTGCCGCGAACTGTTACACCTGTGGTTAGTTATAACCATAGCTGTGGTTGTTGTCAAGCGAATTTTGGAAAATCTATTGAAATTCAATGAAAAATGACAGGCATTGTACGAGATGGTAGGTAGCCGATCTCCGAGCGGCTACGTCGTCGTACTCGACGACCATATGGTACTCTCATCGAAACCCCGTCGGCTATCGCCGACCCGACCGCTCGGAGATCGGTCGGCCACCATTTTTCTGTGTTCTGCGAAATGTTGAAATCCCCCGCCGCTCCCGCTAGAATCACCATGTGGCCACAGCAGCGAACAACCGGAGGTCGGACATGTCCCTGCATTTTGAAGACAAACAGCGGCGGGCCGGGCGGCAGACGCTTTGGTTGCTCGTCGCGTATTTTCTGTCCTACGCGACGATCGTTTACCTGACCTATTCCCTGATGCAGGCCCTGACGCACGTTGCGACCGAGGGCGTCGCGCGGCCGCGGTTCATGGCGCTCTACCTGCTGGGCTGTCCCTTCGACGCAAGCATCCCGGGCAATCCGCGCGTGCTGGTCAACATCGCGTTGGCGATCGCGCTCATCCTGCTCTGTTCCTGGCTTGCCACCTGGTGTAATCTCCGGCACGGCGGAGTCGCGCTGGCCCGACTGATCGGCGCCGAACGCATCGTGCCGAAAACCGCCGGCAAGTTCGACCGCCGCCTGCACAACATCGTCGAGGAAATCGCCATCGCCTCCGGCACGCGCGTTCCGCAGGTTTTCGTCCTCCGCCACGAAAAGGGAATCAACAGCTTCAGCGCCGGCTGGCGGGCTGACGACGCGATTCTCTGCGTCACGCAGGGCCTCGTCGACCAGCTCTCCCGCGACGAACAGCAGGCGGTCGTCGCCCACGAATTCAGCCACATCCTCCATGGCGACACGCGTCTCAACATGCGTCTGCTCGGCCTGCTCGTCGGCTCGCATGTTCTCATCTTTTTCAGTTGGGGGGCCGCCGGATCAATCCTCGCGGGCGTACTCTATCCGCCGTTCATGATGTATCTCGTCCTCATTGTCGAAGCCATGCAGCTTCCCACGGACGATTTCCAAGGCTATTACGTGGCGGCCATTCTTGTATTCGCTTTGGCGGGAGTATCCTTGTTCAATCTCATCATGAACGTCTTCCTGAAACTCGCCATATCCCGCCGACGCATTTATCTTGCCGACGCCTGCGCCGTGCAATGGACGCGATTTCCGGCGGCGCTCATTTCGGCCTTACGGAAGATCGAACAGAATCCCTTCGGCTCGCGCGTTCTGCATTCGCGGGCCGGGTCGGTCAGCCACATGACCTTTGCGAGCGTGTTCCGGGGGCGGTCGATCTCCCGCTTTCTCGACACGCACCCGACCCTGAAATCGCGCATCCGGGCGATCGAATCGCGCCGGGAACTCTGGCCAGAGGAACCGAAACGCGAACCCAGGCCGGAACTGACGCAGGACCCCATCGAACGCGCGGCCCGGGATTGGTCGACCGACGGCGCCCTGCGCGAGGTGCCGCTCGAACTCGCGTCGACCGCCGACCTGTTGCGTGCGATCCCCGCCGACATCCGGCAACTCGCCGCCGAAACCGGCACGGTCATGCCGCTCGTTTACGCGCTGTTGCTCGACGGCCACGACGAGATTCGCGGGAAACAGTTCGCGATGATCGAAACGCTGTCCGGCGTCGAATCACGCGACCGGGTGCGGGAGATCGCCGCGAAAACCGACCCGCTCGCCGAACGGCTTCGCCCGCCGTTGGCCGAGATCACGTTCCCGACGCTTCGCGGGCTGACCGCGGAACAATACGCCGCGTTTCGCAAAACGGTCAACGCCCTGATCCGGGCCGACGGCCGCATCGACCTGTTCGAGTACACGTTCAGCGCGCTGCTGGTGCGCGACCTCGACCTGCATTTCCGGCTCATTCCCGAAGCCCGCGTGCGCTATTTTTCATGCCAGGCGGTGCTCGACCCGTTCATCGTCGTGCTGTCCCGCATCGCCTACGCGGGCAATCGCGGCGACGGCATGTTGATGCGTTCCTACCAGGAGGGGATCGCCGTCTTCGGCATCCGGCGACCGATTCTGCCGGTGAAAGAGTGCGGCATGGACCGGCTCGACGCCGCGCTGAAGAAACTCGCGGAATCGTCCCCCGCCGTCAAACGACGCATCATGCGCGCCCTCACCGCCTGCGTCATGGCCGACAACGTCGTGACCCTCAAGGAACGCGAAACCCTGCGTGCGGTCTCCGCGATGCTGGGTTTGCCGATGCCGGTGTTGGCGTGAAAAACAACAATTCTTAGCCGTCGGGCTTGCCCGACGTTCCCCCGGAATCAACAATATCAACCAAGAAGAACGTTCGGCAAGCCGAACGGCTAAGAGAGGAAATGGACGTGAAACCGATCATCGCGCATCACATCGTGTTTTGCACCTACGGGTTTTGGTTGCCGAACGATCCGCGGGGATCATGGTCGGAACATGTTTTTTCCGTCGCGTTGCAACCGTTTGGCGATGCCACCAAAGTCAACACGAAACACAGCCGTGCCCATGATTCGCATGATCACCGGAAACGCATTGACGCCAAAAAACGGTTGATGTTTTCGCCCATGCGATTCAACGGGCAACAGGCGTTGGCCGTCGCCCATGCGTTTGAGGATGTCGTCGCCGGGATTCAGTTGCCCGTTTACGCCTGTTCGATCATGCCGGATCACGTGCATTTGGTTTTTCAGCGACATGAACGCGACACGGCCATGATTGTCCGGCACCTGCGCGGCAAAGCGACCATGATGCTCAACGAGCGGAATCTACATCCGTTTGAGAATCAACATACACCTTGGGCGAAGGGTTTCTGGGATGTTTTTCTGCATGACGAAAATGAGATTCGCCGTGCGATCCATTACGTGAATCAAAACCCGGTCAAAGACGGTTTCAAACCCCAACATTGGCGATTTATCACCCCGTATCAATAATCCGAATTATAAAATCTTAGCCGTTCGGCTCGCCGAACGTTCCCCCGTAAAACGCATCGCCCATCATTCCGTGGGGAACATCGGGCAAGCCCGATGGCTAAGATCGCGGATATTTCAACAAGTATTCATCGTACAACGGCCGCATCGATTCCAGTTCGGCGTAATATTGTTTCTTGTCAAAGACGATGGGCGGATAGTGGGAATAATCCCAGAAACCGCCTAACGAAAATTTATTGCGATGCGGTTGGCGATAGTTCGTCCAAATGACCAAATCATCGGTTTCGCGTGTTTGTATTAGAAATGGCCAACAACCTGACAATCCACAACCGCCACACGCAAGCACTTCCCGGAAAAATGGTCGATGACGGGTTTTGATAGCAAGTTCATCGAACAACGCCGGCAAGGGGAGCCAGGTATATCCACCGGCTGTTTTTTTATCGAAACACGTTTCCCATTTTTTGAGAATGTCGATCAACGACCAACGTTCATCGGCAAGTTCGACAAAAATCCTGACGAAATGGCCTTTTTGATAGGAACAGGACGAATCATCGTAATACGTCTCGAAAATCGCCCCCAAATGTTTCGGACAAATCAAGGACGTATAATCAAGCGTATCGTTTTGCAGGGTTTCCTTGTTCCAAAAGAAATTCTTAATGCGTATCTCCCTGCGTTTTCTATTGTGTTCCTCCTCCAGCTTTTTTTCGAACTCATAAACCGGACGAAGCTTTTCCAGCTCTTCATAATACTGCTTTTTGTCGAAAACAAAGTCAGGGTATTGCATCCCATCCAGAATCTCGATTTCCTCTCCTTTCAAGGTGGGCAATTTCATAACCCTCGACCAAATCACATGATCTTGGGTTTCCGAAACAGTCACAACGAATGGCACTCCATACAATAGTATCTTTGCAGGCTCCGATTGATTCTCATGAGCTTTCACGAGCGATTCATAGAAATATTTCGCAGGAGCCCAACCGTAACCTTTAGCTTTCGGTTTCGCGTCGAAAAACGTTTTTTCGAGGATTTCCGTGGCTTCGAGAAGTGACATTCGTTTGCCATTCCAATTCACAAAAACTTTCACATAGTTTTTGCTTGAATTATCTTTGCATAACAACTCAAAAATCGATTGATCAGACATTTTAATCGTTCATTTCGTTACACCAGCGGTTTAAACACAAGCCCGCTGACCAGTTTCGGGTAGAAGTAGGTGCTTTTCGGCGGCATGCGTTCGCCCATGAGGCTGAGGGTGCGGATGTGGTCGACGGTCGCGGGCATGACCAGGGCGGCGAGCGGGTAGTTGCCCGATTTCAGTTCCTCGACCACTTCCTCGACGAGATGCACGTATTTCGGCTTCTCCATGTCGGTCAATTGCAGGATCGTATCGACCAAGAGCCGGTGCAAAATGCTGACGCCGAGTTCCCGCCATTCGGGGTGATGGTCGGCGGCGGCTTCGTCCATTTTCCTTTTCCCGGCCTCGGTCAGCGTCGCGACGACCCAGGTTTGATCCTTCGCCGTGTAGAGCGCGATCATGTTCTGGCTGTGGTTCTTCTCGATTTTCGCCCACGCTTCGGCGGCGGATTCCGGGGTGGTGCCGACCCGTTCCACGAGGAACATATCCCCCAATTTGCCTGACAGGTCCTCGACCGACCATTCGGGCACGCCAGGGAACAGCCGGTGCGTCGGCAGAACGATCAGTCCGGGGTCGTCCATCGCGACGCACATCATCAACACGAAATTCGCCGGATGGTCGTCGGTCAGTTCGCCGGTGTCACGGATCTGTTTGCGGTAATTGCATGCGGTTTCGTAGCGATGGTGCCCGTCGGCGATGAAAATCGGCAATTTTTCCATATCTTTCTGCACGGCAGCGATCACTGTTTTGTCTGATACGACCCACATCCGGTTCAAAACGCCGAGATGGTCCGTCGCTTCGAGCGGCGTCAGGCCCACGACTGCGGCGTCGAGCAGTTTCTGGATGTCGCCCTTGTCGTCGGGGTAGAGGCCGAACACTTGGCTGAAATTCGTCTTGCAGGTCGTCGTGAGCATGAGCCGGTCGGCTTTCGGGCCGCTGAGGGTCAGCTCGTGCGGGAAGACAAGCCCTTCGCCGAACGGGTCGGCCTTGACGCCGCACATGAACCCCTTGCGGCAATAATCCCGGCCGTCGACGTTGTAAATCTGGTGATAAATGTAGAGTGCCGGCTCGGCGTCCTGCGAAACGACCCCTGACGCTTTCCAATCGGCGAGCGTTTTGGCCGTCCGGGTGTAGCGGTTGTCGTCGGCGTCGTCATCCGGCAGAATGCGGTCGAGGATCAAACGAATCACGTTGTTCGGATGCCGGGCATACAGCGAATCCTGCACTTCCGGACTGATCACGTCATACGGCGGGGCGATGACGTCGGAAAGTTTTCCAACTTTGTCAAGATTGTAACGAAAACCGGCGAACGGGGTGATTTCTGGCATTTTTGGATTCTCCGCGGAATGATGGGTTTTATAGCCAGGCCGCGGCGGTCTCGGCGAGACCGCCCTACCTTTTTTGGCTTGACCTTGAAAAGCTGGGAAAAACAACGGAATCCATTATACAAAAATCACGGTATAATAAAGAGGACCGGTGGCATCAAGGGATGAACAAACAAAAGCCTGAATGGCACAATTCCTCCTATGTCCTGAAGGGACATGATCTCTATAACCCCCGGCGTCAGCCGGGGGAGACGGCACCCCCATCACAGGATAGCCCCAGCGGGGCGTCACTCCATACTCTGTCACGCCCCGTTGGGACTTGGGCGTTTTTTATATGGTCACTTCCCCCGGCTGACGCCGGGGGTTATAGAGATTTTGCTCCTTCGAAGCAAGTGCAATGCTACCCTTCCTCGCACAAACGCTGTAAAATATCGAATAACACAAGGTGGTTTCACGTGAAACACAAAGATTGCGCAAACTTTTCTTTCAGCAAGGAGAATTCCATGTCCGATACGACACGGGAAACGGAAAAGAAGCTGCTGCTCCGCATTCGCGGGCTGGTTTTGTTTTACATCGCGGCCATTTTGGCGAGCGGCATCACGGCTTTTCCGCTTCGCTGGGAGCTGGGCCTGCTCTGTACCTGGTTCGGCGAGGGCACATTTTTCGGCAACCACATTCCCGGCCTGGCCGATTGGCTCACGTTCGTCCGGGCGGGCCTCGAATACAACGCGGAGCATTTTCCTTTTTACGCCTACGGGACGGACTGGCTGGCCTTCGCCCATATCGTCATCGCGACGTCCTTCCTTGGCCCGCTCCGCGACCCGGTTCGCAATATCTGGGTCATCCACTACGCGATGATCGCCTGCGTGGGCATCATCCCCCTGTCGTTCATTTGCGGCCCGATGCGCGGCATCCCCTTCGGCTGGCTGCTGATCGATTGCAGTTTCGGCGTCTTCGGCATCATCCCGCTCATCGCGATCCACAAAATGACCCGGCGGCTGGAAAGATTGCGGCAAGGTAGGTAG